>JABRWB010000013.1 GCA_039961635.1 bacterium | reverse complement strand
GTTGATCACCGGGCTGTGCGGCCCGCTGTATACGATGTCGGTGTTGTTCGCAAGATAGCGGTCGCTCCCCGCGCAGTCCAGAAGCACGCCCACGCCCTTCGTGAACGCGTAGCCCTGGCCGTACACGTACAGCTCATAGTGGTCGTCGCCCGCGTTGTCTATAAGCACGCCCGTGCCGAAGCTGCCGCTGCCCTGCACGTTTCCGATGGCGTTGCGGAAATCGTTCCCGGATTTGTCGCACAGCACGCCGCAGCCGAAAATGCCCAGCCCCTGGCCGAGGAACTTGCATTCGTAGCGGTCGTCGCCGGAGAGGTCGAGAACCATCCCGTATCCGAAGATTCCCGCGCCGGCGCTTGGCGCGCGGCGCTCTTCGGTGCCGTACGCATCGTCGCCGCCGAGGTCTATGACCGCGGACGCGGGAGTCGCGAAGCCGCGCGTCGCGCCCGCGGTGCCGTAGCTGTCGTTTCCGCCGGTGTCGATAATCAGGAGATAATGCACCGCCGGATCGTAGCTGTCCTTTCCCGCGCCGCCGACTACGATTTTTCCGTACGGCGTGTCCGCTTCGAAGCGAAGGCGGGGAGTGAGCGTGGGCGCGTCTCCCGCGGTGAGCGTCGCCGCGATGGTTTCGACAAGATGCGCGAAAAGCGTCCCGCCGGTCGCCAGCCTTCCCCAGTCAATGTTGTCGCAAAGCGCCTCGATCGTTATCAAATCCTCGCGGGCCTGCTCGGGGGGCGCGGGCTGCTCCTTCGGCTCGTCAACCACCCACTCGACGACGCGGCGGTACACGTCCTCCGGGTCGTATCCCAGGCGCGCGAGCGGCATCGTAAGCGCCGCGTCGCGGTTCGCCAGCACTTCCGGAAGCGTCAGGCAGAACAAAGTCAGAGCGTTTCTCACGTTCGGCGGAAGCTCGTTGTACTCGTCGGTGACAAAGTCCTCCGGAGCGCGGCCGGAAAGCGCGCCGAGCGCCGCCGAGAGATTTTCCACGCCCTCGTCGTTCACCGCGTCTGAAAACCGCGTCAGCGCGTCGTAGCCGGGAATGTCCAGTCGCACTATCGTCCCCTGCCGGTAGTTCCCCGCGGTGACGACTGTGGACGGCTTTCCCGCGTTGTTCAGCATCAGCTGCGTCATCGTGCGCGTGTACGGCGAAATCGTCCACGGATTTTCGAAAAACGCGTCTATCATCGGCAGCCGGTACTTGTCCGAGTTGTAGAAGCTCATCTCGCGCGTGTCGATTTTGAAATCGTCCGCGGTGATTCCCATCTCGGAAAGCGCGCGCTCGAAAAGCGGCGCCTGGTCGCCCAAAAGCTCCGGCCCGCGAAGCTCGCCCGCGGGCGACGCGGCCGCCAAATTCGAAAGCAAGGCAAGCGCAGCCGGCGCCAAAATCCGCAGCGCGGCGCGTACGGAAAAACTCCCGAAAATCATCGCATTCCTCCGGATGAAAAAGACGGCGAAAGATTAGCACCCAGTATTTGGGAGTGCGCCAATTTATTGGCGCCTTTATCCGGCAACTTAAGTTGCCGGGAATGTGGAAAAACACATTGCCCGGCGATGAATCGCCAGGATTAGGGCGGTATTGAAATTCCGCACTCCATTTTGGTAACCCTCAATCCCCCGTCGGGATTATCCCCGCGTTCTCGACCATCAGGATGACGGTTCGCACTTCGGCCCGCGTGCGGTGCACGACGCCCTTCAGGACGACGAATCCCTGGCGTGGAGCAAGCTCGATGGTGCGGAAGCGCGCATGAACGCCGTCCGCGCCGGCTTCACACTCCGTCCCGGCATCCCCGCTCTCCGCAATGTCGATCAACAGCTTTCCCTCGACGACGTAGAAAAACTCGTCGTCGCGCTCGTGCTTGTGCCAGTGGTACTCGCCGCGCACCACGCCGAGGCGCACGACGGAGCCGTTGATCGCTGCTAGCGTCTCGTTGTACCACTCGTGCGGACAGGCGTCGGCGAGCGCGCCGAGGTCGATTATTTCAAGAGGCTTGTGGCGTACGTCCAGGATTGTGACGTAGGGATATTCGGATTGATCGCGCATGTGCTGGGCTCCTATTTAAACAGCGTCATTTGCCGGGATTCCGAATTATCGCTTTCCCGCGCGCCGATGCCGGCGGTTAAACTTGAGTGGCATTTTTCCGCTTCGACGGCGATCATGCCGGCGCCGTCCGTCGGATTCCACGATATTCCGCCTTTGTCAATCAGCGCACGATTGCCCGCGCAATCATCCTCCAGGTTCTCCGGGGCGACGACAAACAGCGGAATGCCCATTTTGAGCGCGGACATGCCCGCGTCGAATGTTCCGCTCATCCGGCCGTCGGCATCCCTTTCCGCGCCCGACCGGATTACGACCACGGCGTCGGACAAGGCGCAGACGAGTTTGTTGCGTTTCATCGCGTTGTAAGGCGTCCAAACCGCGCTCGGATTGAATTGGGAAACGACAAGCATGTTGTCTTCCGTGGAAAATTCCCCCAGCGTTGGATTCATTCGAAACCTTGATATCCCGTCGGCCAGCACCGCCGTCGTAGTGCCGCGGGCCATAAGCGCTCCGGCGTGGGCCGCGAGATCTACTCCGTTCGCGTAGCCGGACGTGACGTTGATGCAGTTTTCCGCAAGTTCGCGCGCAAGATTTTGCGCGATTGCAACCGCGGACTGCGAGGCCCGCCGCGACCCCACTACGGACACCGAGGTGCGTTCGAAAATTTTCCTGTTTCCAAGCGCGTACAGCAGCGGCGAAACGCCGGGAAAATCCTTTCGAATCACCAGCCTCGGCGGGAAGTCGCCGTGAAGCGGATGCAGCACCTCTATGCCGTTGCGCTCCAAGTAATCGAAAGCGTTGTCTGCGCCGCTTTCCGAGTAAACGCCGTCATCCGGATTCAATTTGATTTTCAGACTTGATTCAAGATGATCGGGATGCTCCATCAGCCAAGAGAGGGATCCGCCTTCGCGCCAAACTAGATCCGCCAGCATCCAAAGTTTTTTGTCGCCCACGCCGCGAACCGCTGCTATTTTGAGCCAAGCCCTTTCTTCGCCCGTCATCAGCGCTTCGACCTCGTGGCCGTGGCGGTCAGTACGGATATTTTGCCCGCGGCTTTTGCGGACTTGAGCATGCTCGCGATCGCGCGAAGGGTTTCGCCCGACCGGAAAAGATCGTCGAGAATCAGTACGTGCGAGTCCGCGAAGCGGCTGTCCGCAACCTTGAACGCGTCCTTCAGCTCCGTTCTCCGCCTGATTCTTTCGTCAATGTTTTTCAGCGGAGTGGTTTTTTTTGTTTTTGTCAAATAATTTTTCGGAACCGGCAGATTCGTCATTTTGCCGACCGCGTTCGCGACAAGCTCCACCGGCCGGAACGACTGCGCAATGTCGGACCTCGGCACCGGAATTATCGCTGCCAAGTCCGAAAGCGGTTTTTGCTTCCTTATAAAACCTGCAATCGCCTCCGCCAGCGGCTCTACTTGAGTCCGGTCGTTACGGTATTTCAGCCTGTAAAGCGCCTCGCCGATTTCGGTGCGCGTGGTTTCGAAATGTTCGCGCCCCCATTCGTCCATGCCGAGCGGGATGCTCCTAACCGTGTGCAAGTCCAACGCCCATCCGTGGGCCCATGGCCCCCTCAACTCGATTGGATTCATTCTAAGCGGCATCCTCGCTTGGATTTTACCATTTTGGAGGTTCGAGCGGCGCATCGAAGGAATTCCGGTCGCTGCCCGCAGGAAAATCTTTGCCCTTTTCCGCCCGCGTTGGGTATAGTATTCGCCCCGGTCTCCGCGGAACATTCCCGCGGCGCGGGGGTCTTTCGTTTTCCGGAGCTATTAGTGGCCAAGCAGCAAGAAGAGAAAAAGTTCATCACCAAACGAAGCGAGAACCTGTCCGAGTGGTACGTGGACGTCGTGCTCGGATGCGGACTCGCGGACTACGCGCCCGTAAAGGGATGCATGGTCATCCGCCCGTACGGCTGGGCGATCTGGGAGAGCGTGAAGGAACACCTGAACGCCCGGATAATCGCGACCGGCCATGAGAACGCGCAGTTCCCGCTTCTCATCCCGGAGAGCTTTCTCAAGAAGGAAGCCGAGCACGTGGAGGGGTTCGCGCCCCAGGTCGCCTGGGTGACGGTCGGCGGCGACGAGGAGCTGTCCGAGAAGCTCGCAATCCGGCCCACCAGCGAAGCGATAATCTGCCACATGTACTCGAAATGGATAAACAGCTACCGCGACCTGCCCGTGCTTATCAACCAGTGGGCGAACATCGTGCGCTGGGAGAAGAAGACCAAACCGTTCCTGCGGACGACCGAATTCCACTGGCAGGAAGGCCACACCGCGCACCGCACGCATGAGGAAGCGCAGGAAGAAGCGCTGAAGATGCTCGGCGTGTACAAAGCGTTCGCGGAAGAGGATTTGGCGATGGCCGTGCTGGCTGGGCCGAAGAGCGACAGCGAGAAGTTCCCCGGCGCTGACACGACCTACACGATCGAGGCGATGATGCCCGACGGAAAGGCGCTGCAAAGCGGGACGTCCCACGACCTCGGCCAGCACTTCGCCAAGGGCTTCGACATCAAGTTCCTGGACGACGACAACGTCGAGAAATACGTCTGGCAGACCTCGTGGGGGATTTCCACGCGCATCGTTGGCGGACTCATCATGATGCACGGCGACGACGCGGGGCTGCGGCTGCCGCCGAAGGTCGCGCCGATACAGGTGGTGATCGTTCCGATTATATTCGAAAAGACGAAGGCGCTGGTGCTTGAAAAAGCGGAGATGCTGGCCAAGGCGCTCGGCAGGGTCGAGGCGTTCGGAAAGCGGCTCCGGGTGAAGCTGGACGCAAGCGAGCAGCAGTCGCCCGGATGGAAGTTCAATCAGTACGAGATGATGGGCGTGCCCCTGCGCATCGAGGTGGGCCCCAAAGACGTCGAGAACGAATCGGTAAAGGTTGTCGAGCGGGTGACGGGCGAGAAGGGCTTCATTCCTGTCAATTTCGACGATTTGAACTTCAACCCCGACGAGTTCGTCAATCGGCTGGAAGAAGCGCAGGCCAAGCTCCGGCAGGCCAGCGCGGCGGACCTTTCGGCTCGAACGATTCCGGTGTCCAGCCGGGAGGAATTCGAGGATGTCGTCTGCGGAAACAAGGGATTTGCACTGGTAAATTGGGGAGGCGGCGCGGCGGAGGAAATCGAGATTAAAGAAAGAACTTCCGCCACTCTCCGCGTGTTGCTTGACCCGGTCGAAAGTGCTAATATGGAATGCTTTTGGAGCGGCAGGCCCGCGCGCAGGCGCGCGGTCTTCGCCCAGAGCTACTAGGTTCCTCCACGGGAGGTATACGGTATGTGCAGAGTTTGGAGCTGTGCGCTGTTTTCGGCGCTGTTTATGAGCTTTTGCGCAGGTGCGGCCTTTGCCCAAAGCGGCGCGACGGACAAGTGGGATCTTGTGAAGGCGGTGCACGGCGCCGCCGAAAAACTTGCGCCCGTTGTCGTGTCGGTTGAAACCAGGTTCGACAAGCCGCGGACCAGCAGCGATTACCTCTATTACGATGCTTTTCGCGGCGCGCGCCCTACTTACGGGCTTTACGGCTCCGGTATTCTGTACAAGGGCAAGTACGTTCTGACATGCGACGATATCACCGAGTACATGGAGTTTGGCAGGGTGGAGTTGTCCGACGGGCGCTCGTTCCCGGCCAAGCTTCTGGGAGAAAACTCGACTTTCCACGTCGCCGTTCTCGAACTTGAGATACCTGGCAATCTGAAGCTGCCCCAGCCCAGCTTCCTACCTTCGGACAAAATCAGGCTGGGTATGCCCGCGGCGGTTGTGGGCCGCTCGTTGAACGCGAAGGATACTTTCGCGACCGAGGGCGTGGTCAGCGCGATACGCAAGCGCACCATCGGAAGCGATATCCCGACCGAAGAGTTCATTCAGTTCGACGCAAACTTCGAGCTGACTTTTACGGGCGGCGCGCTTGCGGACGTCAACGGCAACATTTTCGGGATGGTTTACGGCACGTCCGGCATCAACCTGAACCTTGCGGTTCCCATTGACGAGGTGCTTCGGGTTGCGGACAAGATAATCGCGGGCGACGAGCGCGTCGCCTGGTTCGGCGCCGACCTGATAGAGCGCTCGGAAAACATAGACGTGATCAACGGATTTCACAAGGCGCCGTACAAGCTCGGTTTCACCGACGGCCTGTTCGTGACATATGTGGAGCCCGCCAGTCCGGCCGACCTGGCCGGTCTCCAGGCCGGCGACGTCGTGGAAACGGTCAACGGCAAAAGATTCGATTACCTGATCGAATTCACGATCATGAAGCGCAGATTCGAGATCGGCCAGCAGGTCAAGGTTGTTTATTGGCGTAAGGAAGGCGGCGGCGTGCGCAAGCACGAAACGCTGGTCACGATACTTCCCACGCCGGAAAGTTTGGAAGAGGCTTCCGAAAAGCCCGCAGCTTCATCTTCCCGCGGCGGACTGCCGCCGGGGCATCCGTAAACCAACGCGAATTTGCCGCTTTGCCGCGGTTGTACGTTGAATATCGAGTTTTTGTCCGGGAGACACCCCGGCGGGAACATAACCATGCCGCGATGGTCATAGCGGCTACCGGTCGCGTGCCGTACTTGTATCCTTCGGGCGTTTTTGTGAGATTCCGGTGCTTATGGCCTAGGGGATGATCTAAATGTTTGGCAGAGCAAATTTGTTCGGGAGATCGGCGCTTGCGGCGCTCGCCGCGGCGCTGATTGAATGCGCGTTCGCCGGCGCTGCGGCGGCGGCCGCAAAAACCACCGACCCTACCAGCGTCGCGGCTATCATCGAAAAGGTGAAACGCGGCGTGGTGGCCATCGCGCCGACCGAAGTGACGGAAGTGATCCAAGGAACCGGCGGCTCAATCGGAAGCGGCTTCATCATCAGCAAGGAAGGCCACTTCATGACCAACGTGCACGTGCTTCAGGGCGCCGCGTTCGCCGCCGTGACGCTTTGGGACAACACGACGTACCGGGGAAACCTCATCGCGGTCGATCCGGGAATCGATGTCGCGATAGGCATTCTCGAAGGCTGCCCCAAGGAAAAGATCTTTCCCGTGCCGCTTGGCGACAGCGATGCGGTGAAGCCCGGCGAGCTTGCGCTTGCGATGGGCCAGCCGGGAGACCAGACCCAGATGAACGTGGATCCGAGCGATCCGTTCGGCAACTTCGGTCTGAAGCAGTCCGCGACCGTCAGGGTTGTGGCGGGCAAGGACACGAGCATGGAATTCCCGCTCCAGTGTTCGGAAACGGCCCACTATTACCTGGTCAATTACGGGGCTAACTTCGGAACGCAGTACGGAACGAATTTCACATACTCGCTCCGAATGCAGACTCCGATTGCGGGAGGCAATTCCGGGGGGCCGCTGTTCAATTCCAAGGGCGAAGTGATCGGAATCAACTTCCTCGGGGGCTCGACCGAGGTCAGTCAGGGCTCCAACTGGGCGATCCCGATCAACCTGGCCAAGGAGTTTTATTACAGCATTGCGGATTCCAGCCCCGACAGGCCGTTCATCCGGCATCAGGCTAGGCCGTGGCTCGGATTGGACATCGTGTTTCCCAGCAGTGTGCGCACTCCGGCGCAATACATCGAGTTCAGAGAGCGGTACAGACCCAAGGGCAAAATAATCGTGTACGGGGTGCGCAAGGATTCGCCCGCGGATGCCGCGGGCTTCCAAAAGAATGACGAGATTTTGCAGGTCAACGGGATTAAGTTCGAATCGCCCGAGGATTTGAGGATTTACGTGATGGAAAGAGCGATTGACGAGCAATTGGTTTTCACCGTCAAGCGCGGTGAAACCACAAGCAGGATTACGGTGAAAACCGACGTCAAACGCAACTACGACTCGGAGTTTTCCGTTTAGTGTTTTGGAGGTTAAGTGATGCGATTGCCGGAGATTAAGGCTTTTGCGGTATTGGGTACGGCGGCGTTTCTTGCGCTGTGCGCCGCGCCGTCGTTTGCCGCGCCGATTTCAAAAGACCCGACAAGCGTGAGCGCGATAATCGAAAAGGTCAAACGCGGCGTGGTGGCGATCAGCCCCGCATCCGTCACATCCGTCATTCCAACTTCGGGCGGCAGCATCGGAAGCGGCTTCATCATCAGCAAGGAAGGCCACTTCATGACCAACGTGCACGTCCTTCAGGGAGCGGCGTTCGCATCGGTGACGCTGTGGGATGACACGACTTACCGGGGCAACCTGATCGGCGTGGATCCCGGCCTCGACATAGCGATCGGCATCCTCGAAGGATGCCCGCCCGAGAAGATCCACCCCGTCCCGCTCGGAGACAGCGACAGCGTTGTTCCGGGAGAGCTTGCGCTTGCGATGGGCCAGCCGGGCGACCAGACCCAGTTGAACGTGGATCCAAGCGATCCCCTCGGCAATTTCGGTCTGAAACAATCCGCGACGGTGAGGGTCGTGGCGGGCAAGGACACCAGCATGGAATTTCCGCTGATCCTTTACAACACAAGCCAGGGATCGGGCGTGCTGTGGCTCGGCAACCAGTACGGCACCAACTTCACCTACGCGATAAGGCTGCAGGCCGCGATCGCGGGCGGCAATTCCGGCGGCCCGCTTTTCAATTCGAAAGGCGAGGTAATCGGAATTAATTTCTTCGGAGGCAGCGGCGCATACTCCCAGGGTCACAACTGGGCGATTCCCATCAGTCTGGCGAAGGAGTTCTACTACAGCATCCTCAAGTCAACGCCTGACCAGCCGGTTATCAGGCATCAGACAAGGCCGTGGATCGGCCTTGACATCTGCTTCCCGCGGAGCGTTTGGAATCCAGACCAGTATACGGAGTTCATCGAGCGTTACAGGCCGAAGGACAAAATCGTCGTCTTCGGCGTGCGCTCGGGCTCGCCCGCGGACATCGCGGGATTCAAGAAGAATGACGAGATACTCCAGGTCAACGGAATGAAGTTTAAAACGCCGGAAGATTTGAGGGTTTACATTCTCGAACGCGCGATAGATGAGGAAATTGAATTCACCGTCAGGCGCGGCGAGACAACCAGCAGAATAAAGGTTAAAACGGACGTGAAGCGTAACTACGATTCCGAGTTTTCAGTGTAGGTGAAGGGAGGCTGATATGCGTAAGACAGCGTTACTGACGATTGCTTTTTTGTTGGCCTTTTCCGCGGCGGCGTTCGCGCAGTTTTCGGATCGCGAATTCGTTGCCGAAACCGTGGCGAAGAAGGTCGCGCCTTCCTTGGTTTCCATCGAAGCGCTGAACGTGGTGAACACTCAACTGCGCTTTTTCGGCGCAGCGCGCCAGCAGGCGATTTCCACCGTAATCGGGACGGGCATCATTCTCGACACCAAGGGGCATATCCTTTGCAAGGAATACGTGGTGAGCGACGCCAACCTGGTTAGGGTGACTTTCAACGACGGCACCCAGCGCGACGGCGAGATAATCGTCAAGGACAAGGTTTACGATCTGGCGCTGCTGAAGGTGAATCCCACGGGGCTGAAGCTTCGTCCGATTGCAGTGGGCAATCCGGCCACCGTCGCGCAGGGCGACAGTGCTATATGCGTAGGCAATTCCGCGGGCTACACAGGCACGGTCACCTACGGGATAGTCAGCGCCAAGCGTGATTACCGCACCACTTCGCTTGCATTGGTCCCGCAGATGATCCAGGCGGATTGCGCGATCAACGACGGCAACCAAGGGGCTCCGATTTTCAACTGGAAAGGCGAAATGATCGGATTCCACTCGAACGTCGGCGCGGTTCGCGGCGACGCGGCGAACATCAACTTCTTCCTGCCGTCCGACTTGGTTATGAAATTCGCCCGGGAGATGATCGCCACGGGCGAGCGTCCGTTCAAGCCGTACATCGGAATACTGCCTTTCGCAAGGATAGACCAGGTGTTCGGCCGCTGGCAGGAGATGGGCGACGACATCAGGATGTATTTCGACCTTCCGGACGAGTTCTGGGATGTCGGAGTGCTGATTCAGGAAGTTGACGGTTTGAGCCCCGCGTTCGAGTTCGGTTTGGTAAAAGGCGACTTGATTATCAAGTTCGAGCCCACCCCCGGCAACGAAATCCTGATCAAATCGGTGGGCCAGCTTGAAAAACTCATTCTGAACTGCAAGGAAGGCCAGGTGGTAACTTTCCACGTCCTGCGCCGGAACGCCATTCAAAAAATCGCGCTCGAAGTCGGAAACGCTCCTGAAGAACGGCAGATTTCTTACATCTACTACATCTAGCGAATCCTCAAATTTCGAAATTTGCGCCCCCGGATTTACGGGGGCGTTTTTTTTTCGGCGGGGCGGCGGAATCCTGTAGAATGGCTGCGGCCAATCCTGGCCTTGGGGATGCGCGGTTGCCCGGCGAACTGAAACGAATAGCCCTCGTCTGCGACGAAACGATCGGAGATCGGATGGGCGCGGGCGGCATCAGATTTTGGAGATTTGCGCGGCACCTGCGCGACAGCGGAATAATCGCGGAATTGTTCGCGCGGTGCGGCTCGGGCAACTACGACGGATTCACGGTTCGCGCGCCGGAGCGGTTCTTTTCGCTCCATTCCGAATTCGATGCGGTAATCGCGGGCACGCTGGCGCGCCGCGGATTGCCCGGATTGCAGGCGTTCCGCGGCCCGCTCGTCCATGACCTGATATGCCCTTTCATGCTCGAAAACAGGCACGTCCACGCGGGAATGCCGGAGCTGAAACGGCGCGCGTGGGAGCGCGAATTCGCGCGTGATTTCGCCGCGGTTGCGTCGCGCGCGAGCGCGTATCTTGTCGCGTCGCCCTCGCAGCGGCTCTTCTGGACCGGCTGGTTGTCCGCCGCGGACGTCTGGCACGCGGACTGCCCCGACCCGCCTCCCGTCGTCGAGCTTCCGAACGGAATGGACGCCTGCGAACTTTCCCCCGACGCCGGGCTTGCAGACGACGTCGTCGAACTGGCGCGCAAGATGGACTCCGCGCCCGGGCGCAAATGGCTGATGACAAACGGCGGCCTGTATTCATGGACGCTCGTCGAACCTGTAATCCGCGCGCTCGCAATCCTGAGGAAAGAAGGAAGGGACGCGGGGCTGGTCGTGCTGGGTGCGGATCATCCGGGACACCGCGGTGCGACATCGAATTCCGCGGCGCGCGTTCCGCGGCTTCGCGCGGAGTTGGGGCTCGGCGACGAGCTTTTGGTATCCGGGTGGCTTCCGCACAGACAACGCTTTCATGTTCTAAAGCGGGCTGCGCTGGGAGTGCACCTTCATCCGCAAGGTCTCGAAACGGAGCTGTCTTACAGGACGCGGCTGCTCGATTTCGCGTCGGCGGAAGTGCCCGTTGCGACGAGCATCGGCGGCGTTGTTTCCGAAATGCTCATTGAATCCGGCGCGGCGCTGCCGATAACCAATCTGGAGCCTGAAAACGTCGCGTGGGTTTTGGGCCGCGCGATGGACGCCGCGTGGGGCGAAAACTACCGCGCCGCGGTGGCGGGACTTAGGCTGTCGTATTCGTGGGAGACCGTGCTTCCGAGGCTGGAGCAGGCGTTGGAGTTGGCGAGGAACACGCCGCCGCCGCGTTCATTGCGGAAAGGCCCGGCGCCCGGCGGTTTCGCGGAAACGATTTACCGCGCGATGCGCGGAATTGTAAAAGTCGTGGCGCATCGCCAAAATCAGGATTGACGCGGTAGGGTATAATCGTGCCGATTCAAACGGCGGCGTTTGATATGCATCTAAGAATCGAAGAGCATGACAAGTGGCAGATCTGCTTCGTGGCAGGTTCGATCACCGCGGTCAACAACGATCACTTCTACCAGCTGTTTATAAACATCCTTCAGAAGTGCAACAAGAACCTGATTCTCAATCTGCGAGAGCTTGAATTCATTGATTCGAAAGGCATATCCACGTTGATTCTCGGCAAGAAGCTTCTCGCGAAGAACGGACTCGAGATGCGCATTTCCAACGTTCCGCCGCCGGTGCGCAACATTTTCGACATCACGTTTCTGAACCGGATTATCCCGATTCACGACGACATGGCGGAGCTTCTCGGCGCCGAAGGAATGGCGAGGGTGTAGCGGGTCTTTTCGCCTATTTTGTCCTGAACCTGTACTTGCGCTCCAACTGCTCGATTCTGCGCCTGTCCGCGCGCACGTGGCCGGGCATGGGAAGCTCCCTGATCGCGGTATCGCCCCGCATAATCCTGATGACTATCTTGCTGTGGCCGCCGCCCCGGGTCAGGTCTTCCGTAAACTCGTGAAAATCCGCGATTTTCAGGGCTTCAACGGGATACTCGATCACGATCGCTCCGTCCGGATCGCCCCCCACGAGCCGCGCGATTCTCCGCTCGACCGGCGCATGGCCGTTTGAGTCGTCCGGAACGGGATTCGGCGGCTCGCCGGCCTCCCCGTATTCGAGGTCAATATCGCCGTTTCCGTTGCCCGCCGCGCCCGGCCTGCTTTCGTATGGCTTCATATCCGCAACCATCACGACGGCCCCAGCAAGCAAAGCCTCGATGTCGTTCTCGTCCTCCATGTTGTAATCGTCCAGCTTGACTTGGCCCTTGACTACGACTTGATTGCGCTCCACCAGAAAGTCGCGCACCTTCCCCAGCTGTTTGTTGAAAACGAGTATGCCTATCGAGCCTTCGGTGTCTATAAGTTTGGCGCGGGCGAACGGACGGCCGTCCTTGGTGCTCATCTGGTTTATTTCGGAAAGCACGCCGCCGATTTCGATTGTGTGCTGGCGGCCGACGACTTCAAGGTTGTCGCCCAGCCATTCGAGGAACGACGAAGGGCTCATCAGGTTGGGGTCTTCCAGCACGGGGCATCCCTCAAGCGGATGACCGGAAAGGTACACGCCAAGCACCTCGCGCTCCAGCTCCGAAATTTCCGCTTTCGTGAAAGTGGTGCGGATGATCGGGCTGACGATGTCGACCGGTTCCGCATCCCCGAACAGGCCAGCCTGGCGCGGATCGTTGCTGCGGTCGCAGAGGCGATCGAGGTCTGAAAGAAGCTTGCCGCGGTCCGGATCGAATGCGTCCAGCGCGCCGGCTTTGATCAGCGCCTCAATCACCGCGCGCGTCACCGCGCGCGTGTCCACGCGGAATATGAAATCGGCGATGCTGGCGAACGGCTTTTTGGCGCGTTCGGTCACTATCGCGCCAATGGCGGACTTGCCGACTCCCTTGATTCCCGCGAGGCCGAAGCGTATGCCGTCGCCTTCCGGCCGGAACTTGCCTTCGCTTGCGTTCACGTCGGGCGGAAGGATTGCGATCCCCATCCGCTGCGCTTCCCTGATGTATTTCGAGGTGAATTCGGCGGAGCCGAGAAAGCTGTTGATGAGTGCGGTGATGAAGTGGCGCGGGTAATGCGCCTTCAAATACGCCGTGTAATACGAAACGACCGAGTAAGGCAGGCTGTGGCACTTGTTGAATCCATAGCCCGCGAAGGTTTCGATTAAATGGAAATACTCTTCGGCCTTTTTCGTGGACAGCCCGTTTGCGGTTGCACCCGCGATGAACTTGGCCTTCTGCTCCTCCATGACGGAGTGCTTTTTCTTGCCCATCGCCCAGCGCAGGATGTCGGCCTGGCCCAGCGAAAATCCCGCCAGCCGCCGCGCCGCCTCCATCACCTGTTCCTGGTAGATGACGATGCCCGCGGTCTCATCCAGAACTTCCTTGATTTCGGGAATGACGTACTGCGCGTTTTCCGGATTGCGCCGGTTTTGGATGTATTGCTTCGTATACGCGCTCGGGCCGGGGCGGTTGAGGCCGTTGATGGTCGATATATCTTCTATAGTCGCCGGAAGCGATTCGCGCAGGATGCGCCGCACCGCCGCCCGCTCGAATTGGAACACCCCGACGGTGTCGCCCTTCTGGAACAGGCGGTACGTTTTCTCGTCGTCCAGCGGCAGCTTGCGAAGGTCGATCTCGACTCCCTCGAATTCCCGGACGAGGTTTACCGCTTCCTCCAGCATCGTGAGCGTGCGCAGGCCGAGGAAGTCCATCTTTACAAGGCCGGCCTTCTCGATTACGGAGAGGTCGTACTGCGCGACGCGCAGCTCGGTCTCGTTCGACATCTGCACCGGGACGAAATCCTCAAGCTTGCCGTACGCGATGACGATGCCCGCGGCGTGCACTCCGGGATGCGACGCGAGGCCTTCAAGCTTCGACGCGTCCTCGACCATTTTCTTCACAAGCGGGTCGTCTTCCATCATCTTGACGAGGTCGGGGCTGTCCTTTATCGCGTCCTCGATCGTGACGTTCAGCCCCCACGGGATTTTTTTGGTCACCTCGTTCACGTACTGGAACGGAAGATCCATGACGCGCCCCACGGCCTTTATCACGGCCTTCGCCTTCAGGTGGTTGAACGTGACTATTTGCGCGACGTTGTCCCTGCCGTATTTTTCCTTTACGTATTCGATGACTTCGTCGCGGCGCTCCATGCAGAAGTCGATGTCGAAGTCGGGCAGGCTCACGCGGTCTTTGTTCAAAAACCGCTCGAAAAGCAGGTTGAATCGGATGGGGTCTACGTCGGTGATTTCCAGGCAGTACGCGACGCAGCTACCCGCGCCGGAGCCGCGGCCCGGCCCGACCGCGATGTTCTTCGAGCGCGCGAACCGGATGAAGTCCCAGACAATAAGGAAATAGGTCGAATATCCCGTTTCCTCGATTACCGCAAGCTCGTTGTCCAGCCGGTCGCAGATGTGTTTCGGCACGGGCTCGCCGTACCGTTTCGCCGCGCCCTCGTAAACCAGCGCGCGCAGAAGCTCGGCATGCGTCTTTTCCTTTCTTCCTTCGGGGATGTCGAACGCGGGAAAGACGACCTTGCCGAGCGGCAGCTCCAAATTGCAGCGACTGGCGATCTCCGTCGCAATTTCGAGCGCCTCCGGCACCGCGGAAAACAGCTCCGCCATTTCCTCGGTGCTTTTTATATAGAACTCGGGCACGTCGTAGCGCAGTCTGTCCGCGTCCGCCAGCTTCGCCTTCGTCCCGATGCAAAGCGCGATGTCGTGCGCGTCGGCGTCGTTCTTGTTCACATAGTGGCAGTCGTTCGTCGCCACAAGCGGAAGCCCCATCGCGCGCGCCTTGTCGATTAGGTAATCGCGCGCGCGGTCCTGCTCTTCGATTCCGTGGCGCTGAATTTCGACGTAGAAATCCGAATCGAATATCGAGGCAAGATCCTCCAGCTCCTTGCGCGCCGCGGCTTCGCCGTCTGTCAGAAACGCGCCCGCCACCGGACCGTTCAAGCATCCAGACAGGCAAATCAGCCCGTCGCGGTGCGCCGAAAGAGCTTCCTTGTCGACGCGCGGCTTGTAGAACATCCCCTTGCAGTGTGCGAGCGACACCAGCCGCATCAGGTTGCGGTAGCCGTCCAGGTTTTTCGCGAGAAGTGTGAGGTGATAGCTGTGACGGTCGAGCTTCGGATCTTTGTCCAATAGGCCGCGCTTCGCCAGATATACCTCGCAGCCGATTATGGGTTTAATTCCCGCGTCCCTGCAGGCCTCGAAAAACGGAATGACGCCGTACATCACTCCGTGGTCGGTCAGCGCGTAGCTGTCCATTCCAAGCTCGCGCACGCGCTCGACGATGGCGCGCATCGGGGCGATGCCGTCCAGGAGGCTGTATTCGCTGTGATTGTGCAGGTGAACGAAAGGCTTCATCAAATCACACGGGACCGCCGGGGCAAAGTCCCGAATCCGTTAATCTATTTCTTTATCCGGCGCCTTCCGCCGCCTTTACCCTTTCCACCAGTGGGCCGAGGTCTTTCGAGCTGGTTAATGTTTCGAGGAACGGAATCACCACCGATCCGCGGCCCGTCTCGACCCATATTAAACGAATCTTATCGGATGTCAACCCCCGCGCTCCAAACACTTGTTTGAACGTGAACGTGATGCCGGCGCCGATGTTTCTTTCGCTGTCGTATGTTGACGCAAGCTTGCGCAGCGATTGATACAGCGGATGCGATTCGACAATCGGCTCCGGATAGTGCCACCTGCCGCCGGAGTCCAAGATGGCCACGGCGCCGTTTTTCACTTCCAGCGTCTCGAAATGGCGGTCGGTGATGCGCACCAGGAAAAACGAGTAGTCCGCGAACCTGGGATTTTTCAAGTCCATCAACGTCGCGTCCGCCTCGATCGTGAGGTCGGGCGAAAATCCGACATGGCGCTCCGGTTTGGGCTCAAGCGCGGACAGCTCTCTGATTTTGTCCACCGCGGGATCGTATCCGTAGCACTGCCAGATTATCATCCATGCTTCGATTGCGGATTCTAGGCTCGCCCTGCGGTCTATTTCCAGTCCGCCTTCCGCGGTCAGCTTCCAGTAATTCGCTTCCGAATGCTGGGCTTGAAACAGCAAGGCCCGGAAGTACGATTCGGAGGATGAAGGCGTCCAAACCTTGTCTTTCTCTTGCGAAAAAACGCCCGCCGAAAGCGAAAGGAGAACCACAATGACCAGCGCCGGGATTGCGCGCATCGTCATTTTTTTGTTCCTCCGGGCTTTTGCGCGGCGAATTTCCCGACGCGTTCGATGGCCGTTTCGCGCCCCAGGAGCTCCAGAGTTTCAAACATCCCTGGGCTGAATTTGTCTCCCGTCACCGCGACGCGCACCGGTTGCAGCACGGCGGCCATGCCCAGGGACAGCCTTGTGCAGAGCAGCCTGAACCGCGGCTCAAGCTGCTCCGCGGTAAAAGGCTCCGCGGACTTGAGCTCATCCAAAACAAGCGGCGCAAGCCTCGGCCAGTCGGGATTGTCGGTCAAGAACTTCTTCACGGCCGCGTCGTTGTATTTCGGCTCTTCGAAAAAGTACCGCATGAGCTCCGCTGCTTCGGAAAACTTGACGATTCTGTCGTGCAGAAGCTCGACAACCTTGTGGTATCGCGCGCTTTCGCGCCTGTACGTTTCGGGAACGAACGGAACGAGCAGCCTCGCGATGTCTTCCGGGCTTGTGCTGCGCACGTGTACGCCCTGGAAGTTGTCCAGCTTTTTGGCGTTGTAAACGCCGCTTGACGCGCCCAGCCCGTCAATCGAAAACGCGGCGACAAGCTCGTCGCGGCTCATGATTTCGCGGTCGTCTCCGGGATTCCATCCGATGAGCGCGAGGAAGTTGATCATCGCGTCCGGCAGGTATCCCTGCGCCTTGTATTCGAGAACGTCGGTCGCGCCATGCCGCTTGGACAGCCGCTTCTTGTCCTCGCCCAGAATCAAGGGTACGTGGCAGAACGCTGGCGGCTCGATTTCGAGAAGTCCGTAAATCGCCAGTTGCTTTGGCGTGTTGGAAATGTGATCCTCGCCGCGCAGCACGAAATTTATCTTCATCTCCGCGTCGTCCACGACGACCGTGAAGTTGTACACCGGGCCGCGGTTGCGCTTGAGAATGACGATGTCCCCCACATCGTCGTAATCAACGACAACCGATCCGCGCACCGCGTCGCGGAATTCCGCCTTCCCGTGCGGGCATTTTATGCGCAGCGGAAATTCCGCGCCGGCGTCGAACATCTCCAGCTGCGCCGCGGGCGGAAGTGACCTGCTCTCCGGATCGTACGCCCTCCGGTCTATTTTGATTTGCGGCTCCGGCTTTTCGCCGGGCGCTGGAGGCGGCGTCTTGCGGTCGAAGTAGGCCGCGCCCGCTTCCACCAGCCGCCTCGCGTATTCAAGATGCATCGCCTTCCGCTCGCTTTGAATATATGGCGCGTGCGGCCCGCCCACTTCCGGCCCTTCGTCCCAGTTCAGACCGAGCCAGCGCAAGCCCTGCAGGATTCCGCCGGTTGATTCGTCGGTCGAGCGAAGCTCGTCGGTATCCTCGATTCGAAGGACGAATTTGCCGCGGTACCGGCGCGCCAAAAGCCAGTTGAAAAGCGCGGTGCGCGCCCCGCCGATGTGAAGGTAGCCGGTCGGGCTGGGCGCGAATCTAACTCGAAGATTTTCAGGAACGTCGAACATATGCAATCAGAAAATGCGAATCCGAATAGTAACACAGCGGTTGCGGAGGCGCGATGCTTTTTTTGGACGGTTGCTGCGCTTATTTTCGGGCGCCCGCTTGATTGCGGCTTGAAGTGCCGGAGTAACGTTTGACGGAAACGCCGGTTACCTGATGTAAAACCGCAGCCGCACGCTCCCGTCGGGAAGCGTTTCGGCGAAAAAGTTGCCCTTTTTGGCTTCCTCCGGCTCGCTCGGCGGGACGTTTTTCATTTCGCCGCCGGTGAATGGATTTACCCAGAACGCGGGGTTGGGCGCGCCGAACCACTTTTCGAAAACGTCCGCGCGCGCCGCGAATCCCGGCGCGGAAAGCGCGATCAGGGCGTCCGCGCCCGCAGCTCCCGCGTCTTTGAGCGCGCCGGACGCGCGCGCCCCCGCGGAAACCGCGTCAAGCGCCGCGCTTCCGATCAGCGCGCGCATGTACATAGTCCGCTCCGCGTCGCTCCAGTTGGAAACGGGGGATTCAGTCCCGCCACCGTCCGCGGCGATCCATCCGCGCACGGCGAGCACTTCGTCTATTTTTTCCATCGCGGCGTCCGGCGGCGAAAATGGCAGGAATCCCGCTTTTGCAAGCTGGCGCACCGACGAAGGCAGCGGAGCGCCCGCCTTCACCGACGTTTCGGGCACGGTTTTGCACAGCGCGTCGTAAAGGAAAAACGCGGACGGATACTCAAGCGTTTTCAGTCCCTCCTCCAACTCCACAAGCTTCGCATAATCGGTTTCGGCGGGCGGTTTTTCGGGAATCGGTCCGCGCAAATCGGCGGGGAACGGATTGAACGCCGCGGCAGGCGGCCGGGCGGGCGCCTTTTTTTCTGGAACGTCCTCGACCGTCATTCGGGAGCGAACGACGGTTTCCCTGAATACAAACGCGAACGACACGGCGACGACAACGATTGCGGCCGCAAACGCCGCGAGCGCCCAGCGCGGATAGGATTTGGCTGCCACGCCGTCATTTTACACTTGGGGGCATTGCTGCGGAATTTGAACGCGGCGCGTCGTCCGGAAGTCATATGAAGACCGCATGATAATGAGCGAAAGAGCCGCCTGTGATACACTTTTGGGGCCGGTAGAAGGCGTTCCGGCGCGTTTCGCATGCTTAGAATCGTAAGAAACACGGTTTTTGCGCTCGTCGTCCTGGCGCTGGCGGTGCTTGCCGGCTACCTGCTGCGGCTGTACAACCTGGTGCGCGAAATCCAGGCCACCCAGGGAAGCATCCTTGGCACCGAGCCGCCGAAGACCGACCAGACCACTAAGATATACGCAAACGACTACAACCCGGAGACGGGCGAAGGGACTCTGCTGGGCAACATTTACGTCCAGAACCGCAGCTACGTTCCCCTCGAAGAAATTCCGGAAAAACTGAAACTGTGCGTTCTCGCCACCGAGGACGCGAATTTTTACCACCACAAGGGCTACGACATCTGGGCGATCGCCCGCGCGATATACGTCAACCTCAAGGCGGGCGGAATCAAGGAAGGCGCGTCGACGATCACCCAGCAGCTCGTACGCAACGTATATATCCCGCAGCTCAAGTACCAGAAGACGATCAACCGCAAGGTGCAGGAACTTGTTCTCGCGCAGGCGCTCGAACATCAGTTCACTAAAGAGCAGATATTCGAGTACTACATGAATTACATCTTCTTCGGTGCGGGCGCGTACGGCGTATCCGCCGCGGCCGAGACTTATTTCGGAAAGGAGCTTGACGAGCTGACGCTCGCGGAGTGCGCGCTCATTTCCGGCCTGCCCGCCGCGCCGACCGACCTCAATCCGTTCAACAACCCCGAACAGGCCAAGAGCCGCCGGGACAAGGTTTTGCGCAACCTCGCGCGATCGAAAAGGGAATTCGAAAAGCGCGGCAAGCCGCTTGACCTTTCCTCGATTTCCCAAGAGGAAATTGAAAACGCGCTAAAGGAGCCGCTCAAACTTGCCGAGCCGAGACCGCCTGACCAATTGAAGTTTCCGTGGTTCACAAGCTACGTCCGCGAATTCCTGTACCGCACCTACGGCGAGGATCAAGTTCTGCGCCGCGGGATGACCGTCGTGACCACGCTCGATCCGATCGTCCAGCAGTGCGCCGACGAAGCGGTGGCCAAGGGGTTGGAAGAGTTCGAAGCATCGCGGAACGTCCATCAGGCGGCTTTGGCATGCGTGGAGGTGGACACAGGATACATCGCCGCGATCGTGGGCGGCAAAAACTACGGCGTGGATGAAGGCAAAAGCGTTTTCAACCGCGCCACCCAAGCGTACCGCCAGCCTGGGAGCGCGTTCAAGCCGTTCACCTATGCAACCGCGCTGGAAGAAGGCTGGCAGCCCTCCGACTGGATAAACGACAATCCCGCCAAGTATCCGATGGGCGGAAACAGGTATTATTCGCCCAAAAACTCGGACGGCTCCAACTCTGGCGAAATACCCCTCGCCTGGGGGTTGATAAAAAGCAAGAACGTCGCGTCGGTCTGGCTGATAAACCAGCTCGGCCCGGAACGCGTGATCCGCACGGCGCGGGATATGGGGCTGACGACGAACCTTCAGCCCTACCTCGGTTTGACGCTCGGTGCAAGCGAGGTGATCCCTCTGGAGATGGCCGCGGCTTTCGCCACTTTTCCGCAGATGGGGATGTACATCGCGCCTACGCCGATTCTTTACGTGATGGATTACCACGGCAACATCCTTGAGGACAACCGCGGCCGCGTCGACGCGCGCAGCCGCCGCGCTCTTACCGAAAACACCGCGTACACGATGGTCCAGATGATGAAGATGGTCAACACCAGCGGCACCGGCCGCGCGGTGGCCTACCTGGGGGACATAATGCCGAACGCGGGCAAGACCGGCACGACCGACGAGCACCGCGACGCCATGTACATCGGGTACACGCCTTACTACTGCACCGCGGTATGGGCGGGAAACGACGACCATTCGCGCATGCGGCGGATGTTCGGCGGTCAGATGCCGGCGCGCATCTGGAATCTCTTCAACAAGGCCGTAATCGAAAGAAAGAAGCTCGCGAAGAAAGATTTTCCGGTGCCGGCGGGATGGAGCGGCAAAGCGATACCCGGATTCGCGTCCAGGGGAGCTGTTTCGGAAACAACGGAGGCGCACGCGGAGGGAAGCTCGGTCGTCGTTACGGCGCCCGGCGTAAAGGAAGTTCCGCCCGGCGGCTCGGCGCCTATAAAGCCGCGTCCTCCCAAGCAGCGAGGCGAATGATGCACCAAGCAAGTCGGAGGGAAAGATGAGCCGTTGCCTTTTGGCGATATCGTTTTCGGTGCTGGTTCTTTCCGCCGCGCCCGCGCTCGCCCAACGCGGCGGCGAAGATCCCGCGGTCGCGTACGCGCGGGAAATGCTTATCAAGTATTATCCGAACATGACGATCGGCGACATCTTTCCGAGCCGGTACAACGAGATAACGAAAAAGGACGGGCGCTATGCGGCCGCGGTGACTACGGAGCTTTCTGGCTACTTGAAGGTGGTGGACATAAAGGGCAAGGACATTGTCGAAGTATTCGAGCGGCAGTATCCGCCCGAAGCGCTTAGAAGGCTGAACGTGACGTTCACACTCGACCGCGGACAGCACCTCATCGTCGCCTCGCCCGAAACGGCGGCTGGGAAGGAGTACGTCAATCTCGAAATTTTCCCGCTGACCAGCCGAAGACCCGCGCCGCTTTTCTCTCTGAAGCTCGTCGAAAATCTAAGCCTGGATTTCGTAGACGACGGCCTGATACTTTTGATACAGCGCTGGCCGAACATTATCAACAACGATCCGCAGATCAGGCCGGTCAAGTCCGTATATTTCATGCTCGCGTACGACTCTATCGCAAACACATACAACCTGCAGCCGCACATCACAAGGCTTCCGGGCGCTGCGACGGACGTGAGCGCGCGGCTTAACAACCAGGCGGTTTCGCAGTACGAGCGCGGCGACCTGAAAAGCGCGCGCGAGACGCTGGACCGAGTCGTCAGCATGGGCGGGCCCGGCATTTCAATAAGCAGGCGCAACCTGATTCTCGTCACGCGGGAGATTGAAAGCCTGGAAATGCAAAAGGTGGTGTCCAAAGGCGCGTTCGTCACGCCGAACTACGACGACGCGCGGTATTCGTTTTTCACCGGCAACTTCCGCGACTGCATCCTCCAGATAAGGGCGCGGGGTCGGACGACCACCGCGGACAACATGGTGATGCTGGCCGCAAGCTACGCGCTGACCGAATCGTGGGGCGACCTTGCGGGAATCGACAACGCGCTCCGCGGCGCTCCCCCTGAATTCAAATCCGAGTACGTTTCTTACATCTGCGACCTGCTGGATTCGATGAACGCGCGCGGGGAATATTTCGCGTATTTGAAAAAGCTTGAGGAACTGGACAAGTACCATCCGAACCTGATCGCGCACAAGGCGCGGCTTTTGGTCCGCGACGGGCGCGGCAGGGACGCGGCGGGAATGCTTGACGGCTACCTGGCCAAGTTCAAAATAGCGCCGCACTACAGGGCGAAGCTGTTGCTTATCCGGTGGGAAATCGCGTTCCTGCAGGGCGAAACCGGCCGGATGAAGGAGCTGGAGGACGAGCTTTGGGAGATGCCCAAGCCCGATCTTTCGTACCTTGTCGAAATGCTCAACTTCAGTCCCGAGAGAATCGAAGAAAGGGAATCGTCCTATCCGATAGAGAAATACGGCGAGCCCGACTTGAAAAAACGATTCGGCGAGGTGGTCGGTGGCTAAAATTCTCGACGGCCAGGTCGTCCGGAAGGCCGTTATTGCGGAGCTGAAGGAAAAAATCGCCGCGAATTCTGCCCGGCTGGGCGCGCCGGGGCTTGCGGTGATCCAGCTCGGCGACAATCCCGCATCCACGACGTACGTCAACAACAAGGAAAAGTACGCGGCGAAAACGGGCATCCGGGGCGAGATTCACAGGCTGCCGGAGGCGACAACCGAAACCGACCTGCACGCGCTGATCGCGAAATTGAACGCCGATCCGCGCGTGCACGGAATAATCGTCCAGACTCCGCTGCCGAAGCATGTAAGCACGGACCGCGCGCTGGCGGCGGTTGCCGCTGCGAAAGACGTGGACGGGCTGACGCCGCACTCGCAGGGGCTGCTGTGGACGGGACGGCCGGGCTTGCGGCCCTGCACGCCCGCCGGCGTGATGCGGATACTGGACTACTACAAGATAGCGCTCGAAGGCGCGGACGTCGTGATTGTCGGACGCTCGAACCTCGTCGGCAAACCGCTCGCAGCGATGATGCTGGAAAGGCATGCGACGGTGACGCTCGCGCACTCCCGGACGCGCGGCCTCGCGCACGTGTGCCGCGCGGCGGACGTGCTTGTCTCGGCCATCGGCAAGGCGGGGATTATCGATGCCCGCTGCGTCAAGCCGGGCGCGGTCGTGATCGACGTCGGGATAAACTTCGTCGAGGCAGAGGCGGCGGATGCTCCGGAAGGCGAGGCCGGTGCGGTTTCTCCGGATAATGCGGCTGGTTGTGAAACGCAGGATTCCGGGAAAAAGTCCGATGGCGGCGGGGACGCCACTGCGATGAAGCTTGTCGGCGACGTGGATTTCGCGGCTGTCGGACAGATCGCGTCTGCCATAACCCCCGTCCCCGGCGGCGTTGGGCCGATGACTATCGCGATGCTTCTTTCGAACACCGTCCAGGCATGGCTTGCCGCGGGCGCGGGGATGGGAAGCAAGGCGGTGTAGGGATCCCGCACCGAAGCAAACAAAAAAAGGCGGCGTTGCCGCCGCCTTTTGTTTATTTATTCCTGATATTTAACCCTTCGCCTTTCCGCTAACCTCCGAATCCGGGCCACCAGTTTTCGAAGTCGGCCAGCTTGTTGCCCACGGCCACCGGATCGGTGAGCGCGGCGTTTCCTCCGTGACAGCTTCCGTTCATGCAGCTGTTCGGAATTATCGCCGTCGCACCGCCGTCCAGCATGTCCTTCGACTGCTGCGGGGAGATGATGTCGAACGTGTGTGCGCGCACGTCGTAGGCGATCGCGCTTTTGGCAATTAAAGGCATATGGCAGTCGATGCACTTCGGGACTGACGACGAGTGGTGCGAATGGTTAACGAAGTTCGTTTCGTTCGCAAGGTTCGCGTGGCAGCTCGTGCAATTCGAGTTCTCGAACGGCGCGTCGGGGACGTGCGGATTGTGGCAGGTCGTGCATGCCATCTGCAGCTCGTAGTGCCTGCTCTGCAGGTAATCGTTGTACTGCTGGTGGTGGCCCAGCGAATGGCTCGATGCGGTGTCCGCTCCGTCGTTCCAGAATTCCTTCGGATCGGTAGTCTGCGTGTAAAATTCCGAAAGCGTGTCGCCGGGCTGGAATATGCCCTCTCCGTCCTTGAACGGGTAGCCCATCTTTTTGGTGCCGAGAGTTCCGGTTGATTCGCCGCGCCCATGGCAGCTTCCGCACACTTCGACCTCGCGCGCGAAATCAAGATCGTTCGCCGGATGGATGATGTCCGCCTTGTTCATGCTGGCCGCGTGCGCGGCACCGGGGCCGTGGCATGCTTCGCAATGGATGTTGTCTTCCTTCCATGCCGCCAGCCATTCGCCTGTTACGTCGTTGAATATCGTGGTCGCGCCGGTTGTGTGGCATCCGGTGCACCGGCGGTCGAACGACGCGGCTCTCCCGGCGCCGAGGCCGAACGGCCCGTTCATCAACAGCCCGCCCGTGTCCGCCCAGTCCGCCAGGTTGTAGCCCGCGCCCGCCCAGGCGGCCGGTGTGACGTTGTATTGGATTGGCAGGATGTAAATCGAGTTGCCGTTCTTCACGGTGTAGCGCTGCTTCCACTTGTCGATTCCCCACCCCATCGCGCGATGGATCGGGAACGTAACTCCGCCCATTTCGGCTTCGTACACGCCGCCGTTTTCAAGCATAGTGATATCGGCGGTCGCGCCGTCCTTGCTAACCGTCTGCGTTCCCGTCCACCAAGGCCCGATGAATTCGGACGTCGGCGGATTCAGCTTGTGGCGGTGGCGGTGCTGCTCATACAGCCCGGCGTCTATCGAACCGCCGTGGCATCCGAGGCAGGTCGAGCTGCCCACGTATCCCGCCGCGGGCTCGGGCAGCGTGATTCCGACCGATACCGGCGTGGGGACCGAGTTTTCGCCGCCGTTGTCGTCCGAAACGGTGACTAAAATCAGGTAGTCTCCATTGTAAGCCGCGCTCCAGGTCACGCTTGCGCCGGTGCCCGCGAACTCGCCGTAGTACTCGCTGTCGTCCGAATAATCATAGGTGAGCGCTCCGCCGTCCGGGTCGGTCGCGGTGACCGTTACGGTAAGGGTATCTCCGACCATCGGCGCGGGCGGAGTCACCTCCACCGAAACAATCGGATCGCCCGGATCGAGCGTCGTATCCAGCGGCGCGCTCGTTTCGCCAGCGACTCCCTCGGCGTCGTACGGAACGACCGCGATGTACCTGTTCGGCGCGGTCAAAAGCTCGACGTCGAACCGCACCGGGTATCCCTCAAGCCTGTCGCCGAACGGGACGGTCGCCAGCTCCGTCCAAGGGCCGGTCACCGAATCCGATGTGACGATCCGGTAGCTCGCAACCATGGAGAGAAAGTTCAGCGCGATGGGAGTGATGTCCGAAACGCCCACCTCGCCGTTCCCGTCGCCGTCGACCCAGGACTCCTTCGCATCGTCGCCCTGGCCGTCGTCCGCGTCCGCCTGAAAGTTGAGCGCTATCGGAGTAATGTCCGCAACGCCCACTTCGCCGTTCGCGTCGTAATCTCCGGTGTTGACGTATGTCCAGGACGCGTTGCCCGATATCGGGTCTACCGCAAGGTCGGTAACGCGGCCGTTCTGGCCGGTCGGCGCGGCGGCGATAATCCTGCCCGTGCCCTGTGACAGCTCCTCGAGCTGCCTGACAAGCTCGGCCTTAAGCGAGTCGAAAACCGCGGGATCGACGCCGTCCGGAACCGGATAGCCTTCGATTTCGCCGACCGCGACCTCGAGCGACTCGAAGCGCGGCGCGGGCGCCGCCGGGTCTCCGCCGGAATCTAGCCTGCCGCCCCCCTTGCCGCAAGCGGCCAAAAGGGCGGAAACTAAGACAACTATAAAAGCGAGAGACGCCAAACCATTTGCTCGCATATCCATCTCCTTGATGTAACGGAGGAATCCCCGATGTAAACTGGTAAACCGGTACCGATTTTATCCTTTAAAGTGAAGCGGGTCACAAATATAGCCGGGGGAAAAGCGAAATCCCAAGATTGTGAAGGGACGTACAATGAACGGCCGGTCGGCCGCAACAGGATCGTTATTGCCAGGAACTTCAAGCTGGCAACAATTTTGTCTCCCCGCGCTAAGATACCCCCTCATGCTCGATCGCTCAATCAACTCCAAGCGCATCCGCGTCGTCTCCGGCGACATAACATCGCGCGACACCGTCGCAATCGTCAACGCGGCGAACAACCATCTTTGGATGGGCTCGGGCGTCGCGGGCGCGATCAAGCGCAGGGGCGGACAGGTTATCGAGGACGAGGCGATGCGCCTCGGGCCGATTCCGGTCGGCGAGGCCGTCGTCACCGGCGCGGGCGCGCTGCCGCAACGGTTCGTGATTCACGCGGCGGCGATGGGCCAGGACTTGCGCACCGACGCGGCGCTGATCGAAGCCGCCACGCGCAACGCGCTTCTGCGATGCGCGGAGCGGGAAATCGAAAGCGTGAGCTTCCCGGCGCTCGGCACGGGCGTGGGCGGATTTCCGGTGCGCGAATGCGCGGAAATCATGCTCGCCGCGGCCGCGGCGCATCTTGCGTCGCACGATTATCCCAAGCTCGTTGAGTTCGTCCTGTGGGGGGAGGATGTGTACCGGGATTTTGCTGCGGCGCTTGAAAAGATGGAATTGAAAAACTGAAGTCGTACAGCGCCCATTCCTGGGTGCGAAACTTATATTTCGCGGCGTAAACGCCGCGCTCCCCTGGGAATTGCTATACTCCCCCCGATGCGGTTTCTTCGATACGTCGTCAGGTTCGTCGCCGCGCTGTGGTTTTTGTCCGCGGCGTTCCTTGTCCTGTTCGGCTTTTTCCGCTCCATCGGATTCTCACTTCTTTCGCTCCTCGGCCTCGGCGGCGGATTCGTTTCGGGATTCGTCGGCACCGTCGGCGGGCTGTGGGCTTTGGCCGGCGCGGTATTCGACGGCATCATCGGCTGGTTCCTCTGGCGGCTGGACGACAACTACCGCGGCTCGGTCGCGCTCATCTCGATAATCATCGGCCTTTTCGGGGCGTTCCAGATGAACATGATGGGCGTCGTGCTGGCGCTTTTGACGATTGCCGTCACCCTCCCCCCGATGTTCGCCCGCGTCTACGTTCCCGGCGGAATCGGCACTTACGTTTTCGGACTCGAAAGGCTGTTCAGAAGGCGCAGAAGGGGGTACTACCGTGTCCGATGGTAATAACCGCCCGTTCGGCGCATGGACGGCCCAGGTGCGCGCGGTCGCGGTCGCGCACCTATTCGTCGCCGCCGCGAACCTGTATATGGCCTTCAAGGTCAAGTGGTTCATGGATTTCGCAATCGGGAAGGCCGTCGAAATCGCCGCGCCGACGTTGCCCGAAATCCCGCCGTCGGAGCTGCGCGCCGAGCTTGCCGCGAGCGTCGCCTGGGCCGTCCCGGTTATCGTCGCGGTCATCGCGTTGTTTTCTATCCTCATCGCGCTGAACGGCTGGTTCCTCTGGCGCGGGCGCAACTGGGCGCGGATCAACGCGATCGTCATCGGCGTCCTGATGCTTCCCGGCCCGGCGCTGCCGTTCGGAATCTGGTTCCTCTATGTCTGCGTCGCCCGCGACGTCGCGGACACGTTCCGCAACAAAGCTGCGCCTGTACATAAATGATATAATCGCCGTTCTTTCCGATTGGCCTGGAAATTGCGCGGCGGCGATTCGCCGCCCGGGGATTCGGATGGTGGACGGATCGATGCTTCTGGGGTTTTTGGGCGCGCTGGCGGGAGTCGCCGCCGGGATTTACGCCGTGTACGACCTGATAACTTCCAAGGACGCGATTTACGAGGAGGACAAGCGCGCCAAGCTGACCACGGGAATCGTCTGCCTGTTTCTCGGAATCGGATTGCTCGTGATATTCGGCGAAGACGCGATTTACTGCCTTTCGGTCTGGTTCGGCTTCGAAGTAAACCTCGCCACACCGACGCATTGATGATCAGCAAAGCATCGCGAAAAGCGCGTTCCTGCCGCACTTCGCGCCGTCGCGCCGGTAGCTGTACAAAAGCTCCGGCGACTCCACGCTGCACTTCACCATCGTTTCGATGTTCGCGTGCGGCACGCCCGAGCCGGTGAGCTGCGCGTGCAGCGCCCCCGGCAGGTTCAGGCGGTATTTCTCCCTCCCCCCCTCCGGAGAGTTCCACACGATGCGGTAGCCCTCGTATTCCCTGCCTAGGAAGCGCGAGGCGACCTCGCCGCCGACCTCCATGCATCCGCCGCAGATCCCCGGGCCGATTCCCGCAAAAACGTTTTTCGCGAGCGTTCCGTACTCCCCCCCCATGGTTTCGAGCAATTTGTCCAGCACGCGCGCCGCCGCGCCGCGCCATCCGCAGTGAGCGACGCCGATCGCGCCGTTCGCTTCGTCGAAAACGACGACCGGCACGCAGTCCGCCACCTGGATTGTGAGCACCAGTCCCCGCGAATCCGTGCATATCGCGTCGGCCTCCGCCAGCGGCCCGCCGGGTTCTCCGGAGACGGACGACAGCGCGCCGCTCCCCGCGTGCGATGCGTATGCGACGAATACTTCCGTGCCGTGCACCTGTTTTGCGCCGGTCCAGCGGGAAAGCGGGTCTGTCCCCCCCCCATGGGTTGCGGAGTATCCGGTCGCGGTTATCGCCCCGATTGAGTAATCGCCGGTGGGCGGGGGGTATCCTGCGCGCCCTGCCGATTGGAACGTAAATCCGCCGCGGGTTCCGGCCAAAAACGCCAAGAGCGCCCGCCTGCGGTTTTCGATAACGCGCTCCGGCTCGTCGCCCGACAGGAATCCCATATTCAGCGAAGCGTAATTCCCTCCGCTCGCGCCCCCCGCGCGCGTCGTCACCGCCGCGCGCATCCGCCCGGCGAATTGCCGGAATATTTCGAATTCGAGAAGGGAAACGCCGCCCGCAGCCACGCGGGGATTTTAGCATCGGGGGCGGGTGCGCATCACCGCGCGGAAAACAGAAATACTCCGAAATCCTTCCCGGTTGTTGCCAAGGCCGCTTACCGGGGTATAATCATTCCGGAAGGGGACTTGCCGCAGGAGTTCCTGACGGACTAATTTTATTTGATTTCGACGATTGAATTAGGCAGCCTCTTCCCCCAAGGGCCCCAAACCGGCCGCGTTGATACGGGAGCATCGAGTGTTCGGCGCCGCATGGCGCGGGAGGCTTGAATGTGTATATCCTGTGCAGTTTGCGCACCGCATGAGGGAGGGTTCAAATGGTCGCGCGTTTTTTCATTCTCAAGTATGCCCTGATTCTCATTTTTGTTTTCGCTTTCGTTTCTCCGGGCTGCTCGCGAGGCAAGTCCCGCTTTTTAAACACGGGATCGACCGGCGGTGCATCGCCTCCCGCGGAAACCCGGACTTTGGTCGATATTCTGGATGAGGTTCGCTCCTTCCCGCGCCCGGATGCCGCCGACGAGGCGGTTTTCGAGTCGCTCCGCTCGGAGCTTGTGCGGCAGCTCGAATCGCGCGGACAGTCGAGGATCGCCTCCGCCGCATCGCCTTCAGCGGTGCGGGTCGAGAATCTGTCATATTTCGGATGGTCGGACGGGCCTACGCTTTTGTGGGAAGCGCGTTTGACGGGAGACGCCAACTGCGACGGCGAAGTGGGCGTGGCCGACATAACACCAATCGCGCTCCGTTATCTGCGCTTAAGCAATGACGGCCTCGAAGACGGATTCGACATGGCTGCCGACACCGACGGCAACGGCGAAGTGTCGGTCTCGGATGTCACCCCCATCGCTGTTAATTACCTTTCGACGCTGGACGGATACGCGGTCTACCGCGGCGATACGTCTTCCGGACCGTGGGCGGTGGCGGGCGGCTCGGAATTCGATCCCAGCTTGGTGTTCCCCGAAACAAAAGTTATCGAAGTGCAGGGACGGCCGAATTCGTACCTATTCGAAGACGCCGCATACTCGGGCGAAGTCCCGGTGTACTACCGGGTGCTCCCCGTTTCGGGCGGTTTGGAAGTGACGGACGGCTCGGATTTGATAATCAGATGCGACAAGGCATCATCGCTGTCGAAAGATGGCTACATCACCGAAAATATCGAGTTTCCTTCCGCTCCCGGCGGGGCGCCGTACTTGAAAAACGAAATACTTGTCGCTTTCGAGCCTGGAATTCCGGCCGAAGTTGCCGTGTTGCGCATCCTCGCGACAGGCGCAGGAGTGGAGATAGTGCGCCGTTCGCAGGCTGGAAACTTCTTCCAGCTGCGGACGACTGTCCACGTCGATGAAATGCCGGCCGATTTGTCCAAATTGGACTTGGTTTCAGGTGCGGTTGGAGCACAGCCGAACTACCTGCTTGCGGCACCGGCGATGTCCGGCTCTGCGCCAAGCTACTTGAATCCGGAGCCGGACGCGGGATTGCAGTGGAATCTAGATGGGATTCATGCGAACGACGGTTGGGAGTACGGGGCCGGCGGCGGCCTGGGAGTGGGCGGAAGCGGCGCGTCGATTGCGCTGATCGATACCGGAATAGATGCGGACAGCCACGAATTCACTGGCCGGATTGATGCCGAAAGCGTTTACATCGACGGTATCCCGGACGATCCCGGCGATCCCGATTTGAGCGGATTCATTGAAGACGAGCACGGGAATGGAACCGCGGTCGCCGCGATAGCCGCGGCCGCGCAGGACAGGGACGGGATGAGCGGCGTCGCATTCGCCACCGATTTGCTTGTCGTGAAGACCGGCTTCGGCGGACTTGGCGGAGAATGGTACATTCCGTCCGCGTCCCTTGCCGAGGCGGTTTATTACGCTGTCGCGCGCAACGCGGACGCAATCCATATCTCGGCGGCGGTGAACTGGAATCCGGGCGTCGTGGTTGAGAATGCGATCGCGTACGCGGTTGCAAACAACATTCCCGTTATATGCCCGGTGGGCGACGACGGCGCGGATGTGTCGCAATACTTTCCTGCCGCATATGTCGAAACAATCGCGGTCGGCGCGACCGACTCGGAAAACGGGGGAGCGGAATTATCGAACCACGGCAACCTCGTAGATTTATCCGCTCCGGGCCATTCGGTTTACACCGCTCAGCCGGACGATTACCGGGAGCTTTCCGGCACGGCGCTTGCCAGCGCGCATGTCGCGGGAGCGGTCGCGATGATGCGGGCGGTTGACGAATTCGGCGCGCCAAGCGCGATCCGGGACATGCTTCGCACGTATGTGACGCCGCTCGATCCGGGGCTGGGGCTGGGTACCGGAATAATCAACCTGGGGCTTTTGATGCCGAATGTTCCTGGCGCGCAGCTTACCCCGCAGGTTCCAGTTGCGATTATCGAAACCGATATGGCGGGCGGATACGAGCCGCTGACTGTGAATTTCGACGGCTCCGCGTCGTACGATCCGTGGGGGGGCTTGATCGTCGAATACGCGTGGGATTTCACAGACGACGGGACATGGGACGCTTTCGGCGCGGCCGCGCAGTATGAGTATGCGGCGGACGGTGCATACACCGCGAAACTCCGCGTAACAAGCGACATAGGCGTGCAGGCTTACGATACGGTGGAAATAACGGTCGATCCGATTCCGCCCGACATTCTGGAAGGATTCACGGTCGAGATTTCGTTCACGGAATTTCCGCCGGATATTACCGCTCATCTGACGCCGGACGGCGAAGTTGTTGACGAAAACGGCGAGCCGCTTGGCGTTCTGGATTTCACGGCAAACTACGCGTACACGTTCGAGCTTGCCGGCGCGGATGTAAGCGTATACGATACGGAATTGCAGCAGTATTTGCCTCCGGAAACTTTCCATCCGGGCGAGGAGCATTTCGACGACGCGTGGCTGTCGGATATTGCCTGGAATTCCAGCCATCCGCAGTTCGTGTTCGCATCCGGCACGGGCAGCCCGGTGGTTGGCGATGCCGGACCCGACGATCCTTACACCGCGAACCTGGCGATCAACATCGGCGGCGCGGGAGGACGGACGATGAACCTGACCGCGGATATCGGCATGGACTTTTTTGCCCCGTTCCTCGTGGGGACAGACCCCGTTGCCGTTCTGTATTCGGAAGGCGGAACCGCTGTTGTCTCGCTTTACTGCAACATGAACGAGGGAACCGGCGGAACCGAGGGACGGACCTTCGAATTGATCGCTGCCGACGATTTCTGGGAACCGGAATGGCCTAATCCTCCTGCGGAGCCGGTGTCGTTTGTTGAAGGAGCGGATCCCGACAATCTTGCGCTGGGTGAATTCGCGGTTAAGGACGAGCCGAATCTGACTTACGGAACCGCGCAGGTTCTGACATTCGTGGTCGCCGCGGACGGCGGCCCTGCCGTGTTTCGAATGCGGGCGGGAAATAGCCTCGGTCGAAAAAGCAGCATCAATCATCCTCCCGCGGACGGCGATACACCGACGGTAACTTTGCTGCTTTATTTCGAAGGCCCGGCCCCGCCCGGCGAATACATGAAGTTGAGGATTGTTCCGATTGTCGTCGACAACCAAGGCAATCAAGGAACTCACAGGATAGTGATATTCCCCGAAAATCCGCGCGTTTCAAAGTACCCCAATTACATCGAGGGGAATCCCGCCTGGGTGCGTAACACGCTGGACAGCGACGGCAGGATTTGCTGGTATTTCGATCCCTACACTGACGATCCACCCGAACCGCATACGAGAGTTTACACTTCCGACGTTTGGGAAACGGGAAGTTTCGTGCACAATCCCGCTACTTGGGTAGCGACGACGCAGCTCAAGGAGCAAGTGGACAATCCGGGACTGATTTATTGCACCGACTGGAGCGTTCGCACCTGGAACCGCACCATACTCGACACGACACAACTTCCGATGGGAACCTATTACATCGCGGTTTTCGACGAGCGGTCGGCCGAGCCAATCGGCGGGGCGAGCTTTGTTAAAACGACGATAACGGCACCGTCATCAAGTGCGCCGGAGGTGTTTGCGATCGCCGATGCGGATATCGTCTTCGACGACCAGCGCGACGGCAACCAGGACTCGCCCTGGCCGGTAATCGAGTATCCGGACTCAAACGGTGTGATGTTCAACTGGGCGGTCAAGCAGGACCCGACGCTGTTCATCGCGGCAAGCAATCTGGGTCCGGATGTGGAATTCGACAACGTATCCTTTGACTATCACGACACGTGCGTTCAACTCTTCAACGAAGAAGGCGGTTTACCGGGCAATCCGGTTCAGCGCATTCTTGGCGGTCTCACCTACGCGCCGCCGCCCAACGGCGGCGTTTCAACACTCAAACCTTACATCCAGGATTCCGAGCCGCCCCACTTTACAGGAATGCTTCCCGGAGTCGGCCAGCCGCCCGTCATTTACAACGAAAACGATATGGGTTGGATGGTATTCCCGCTAGTACAGGTCAATCCATTCATCATAGACAACGGCCGCTGGTACGTCGGAGTCGCCAAGTGGGCGTACTGGCAAACCCCACAGACCTGGATTCCGAATCCGGCCGACCCGTTTGCCATTCCGTTCTCGATTACGAATTACAGCGCATCTTAATCCGGCTTGCGCCAAGGCGGGGCGGGATTGGATGCCGGAATTGCCTGCCGCATCTCACCGCGTCGCGCCAGAACGCGCCGCTCTCGCTCGCCGCGTCGCGCAATTTGGCATAGGTGCGGCATACATCCGGCGGCCCGAACCCGCGCCCGATGCGGCGGCGGATGCGGCGGCGGATGCGGCGGCCATACCCGCGCCGCCTTTGCGGCCGCGACAGGGTTTGATTCCGCGGCCGCGGCATCGCATTAATCGGCGGACGCCTGCAAGGCGCAGTATCCTTAAATAAAACGGTCAAACCGAAATCCGCGGTTCCATTGCTGTTCTTCCTGCTTCACTTTTCACTCTTCACTTTTTCCACTTCCCTCCTCGCGCTTCCCGCTTCCCTCCTCACTCTTCCCTCCTCGCGCTTCCCGCTTCCCTCTTCCCTCTTCCCACTTCCTTCTAATCTTCGGTAGCCGCGCTAGGCGCCCGGCCTCCTATAAGCATTGATCCTTTCTTGCCTTAATCTCCACGCGCCTTCGCGACTTCGCGTCTTGGCACCTTCGCGCCTTCGCACCTTCGTGTCTTTGTGTCATCGCGCCTTCGTGTCTTCGCGGTATTTCAATTTATCTCCGCGGACATACTCGTGACACCTGTCACAATCCGGCTGGCATCCAGCATTGATGCGGCTCGGCGGCCGATTTACCGCCCGCCGCCGCGGTTATCCGGTATCCGCTTATCCTGATTTTTTCCGAAATCCGGATTCGGTTCTTGACAGGCGCCTTCTATTTCGGTATTGTAGTACCTGATTACCGCTTTTGAGGTGCGCGGCTTTGCCGGGAATACTCAAAATTTCCGAAGCGTCTTCGCTGGCCATCCACGGGCTGGGGCTCCTGGCCGCGGTCACGGACAGGCCGCTCACGACGGTCGAAATCGCGAAAGTGCTGGACGTTTCCCACGCGCACCTGGCCAAGGTGTTCCAGCGGCTGGCGCGGGCCGGGCTTGTGCGCTCGCACCGCGGCCCCAAGGGGGGGTTCTTCCTGGGCAAGGATGCAAAAACGACCACCCTTCTTGAAATTTTCGAATCCATAGACGGGCCGATCGCGGCCGAGGACGTGTGCTCGCTCTCCTTCCCGCACTGCGACGCGTCCAAATGCGTCGTGGGAAGGCTCGTCTCCGATCTTACTGAAAAGGTGCGAAGCGTGCTTTCCGAATCAAGGCTGTCCGACCTGATCGGGCTTTACCAGAACATGTACGCGGCAAGGGCTTCAGCGCCCGCCGGGGGGGGAGGCCGCCAATGAGCGCCAAATACGACGTCAGACTTCCCGACATCGAGTACATGGCCGGTCGGATCCCGTGCCAGACCGGCTGCCCCGTCCTTACCGACTGCGGCAAGTACGTCCAGCTCATCCGCGATGGCCGCTTCGAGGAAGCGTATCTCACCGCGCGCTCCCCCAATCCGCTGGCGTCCATTTGCGGAAGGATTTGCGCCGCGCCGTGCGAGGACAAGTGCCGCAGAGGCAAGTTCGGGGCGCCGGTTTCCATACGCGCGCTGAAGCGTTTCGTCACCGAGCGCTTCGGCGTGGAGTCGCGCGCGCCCGGCACTTTGCACGAGCTGGAAAAAGGCGCGGAGGAGCCGGGAAACAAGTACGCGTGGCATCTGCCGAAGCTCAAGGCGGATGCCGCGGGAAGCCTCAAGGGAAGGAAGGTCGCGGTCATAGGCGCGGGGCCGGCCGGCCTCGCGTGCGCGCACGACCTCGCGCTGATGGGCTGCGCGGTCACGATTTTCGAGGCCAGCGGGCGAGCAGGCGGGATGGCGTTTCACGGAATACCCGAGTTCAGGCTCCAGCGCGGCGTGCTGGACAAGGAAATCGCATCCATCGAAGAATTGGGCGTCGAAATCAAATACAACTCGCCGCTGACCGCGGAGCGCGGAATCGCGGCCCTCAAGGCGGAAGGCTACGAGGCGGTATTCATCGCCGTCGGAGTCCAGAAAGGCCGCGCGCTCAACTGCCCCGGAAGCGACCTGGACGGAATCGTGCGGGCGATCGAGTACCTGATCAACATCAACAACGGCTACCGCGTGCCCAAAGCGGAAAAGGTGCTGGTGCTGGGCGGCGGGTTCGTCGCGTTCGACGCGGCCAGGATGGCGCTGCGCGCGTCCGCGGCGGACGACGCGGCTTTGCCCGAATCGTCAGACATGTCGGCGGCGCTGGACGCGGCGCGGATCGCGCTGCGCGCGGGCGCGGAGGTCACGCTCGCCTGCCTAGAAAGCTACGCCGAAATGCCCGTAACTAGAAGCGAGCAGGGGCGCGAGGAATTCGAGCAGGCGATGGAAGAAGGAATCAAATTCCTGCCGCAGCGCGGGATAAAGAGCTTCGAAGGCGACGGCCGCGTGGCCAAGGCCAATTTGATAGGCGTCAAGCGCACATACGACGACGAAGGCCGGTTCGCGCCGGTTTACGACGAAACCGTTTCGGAGTCCGCCGAGGCCGACCTGGTGATTCTCGCAATCGGACAGCAGGCGGATCTCTCGTTCATTGCCGACGGCGACGGCATAGAGCTGACGCCGATGCGAACCATAAAGGTTGATCCGGAAACGCTCGCCACATCCGCGCCGGGGGTGTTCGCCGGCGGCGACGTGGCGTTCGGCCCGCGCAACCTGATCGACGCGGTCGCGAATGGCAAGACGGCCGCGCGCTCGATTGCGGAATACATCGATAAAAAACCCAGGCCGCGCGAATTCGTGTTCCGGTTCGAGAAAATCCCGACGCGGATGTACGAGCGCAGCGCGGAGTACGACCGAAGAAAACGCGTCCCCCCCCCTTCCGTGGATATCGGCCGCAGGACGGGAATAAGCGAAGTCGAAACGGGATATGACGAGCATACGGCGCGCGAGCAGGCGGACCGCTGTCTTGAATGCCACATCCAGACGGTTTACGACGCGGAGAAGTGCGTCCTTTGCAACAGGTGCGTGGACGTGTGCCCGGAAAACTGCCTGAAGTTGGTTCCGCTTGAGGACATCAAACTTGCGCCGGACGAGCTGGAAGCCGCGAGGCGTCTTTGCGGCGCGTCAAACGGGCTTGCGGCGTCCGCAATGATCAAAGACGACGAAGTTTGCATCCGGTGCGGGCTTTGCGCGGTGCGCTGCCCGACCGATGCGATGACGATGGAGGTGCTCTACTATGAGCAAAAGTGAAATCAAGCCCGAAACAGGCGGCGAGCGCAAAGCCGAATCGGGTGAATCCAGCGGCCGCCGCAGGTTTCTTGGCACAGCGGGAGCTGCCGCCGTGGCCGCCGCGTTCGGAATCCCGGTAATCATGTCGGTGCGCTCGTGCGTTCCCAACGTGCTTTACGAGGAGCCGCAGCGGTTCAAAATCGGCGGGCTGGACAAGTTCACGGACGGGCCGACGTTTATCGCGGATAAGCGCCTTTTCGTATTTCGCGACAAGAACACTTTTCACTGTATCGGCGCTACTTGCACGCACCTGGGCTGCACCGTGCAGCTCGTGCGGCTGAAAAGCGGGGAACCGGGCAACGACTACGAATTTCAATGCCCGTGCCACGGCAGCAAATACCACGCCGACGGGGTCAACTATGCCGGGCCCGCGCCGCGCCCTCTCCCCTATTTCAAAATCGAGATCGCGCCGGACGACGGCCAGCTTGTCGTGGATATGTCGCAGATTGCGGACCGCGGCTGGCGGCTCACGGTTTAGGAGAAAAAATGGCAACGACAGAAACCAAACCCGGAAACGGAAAAAAAATCAATCTTCCAAGCGCCGAAGATCTTACCTGGTCGTGGTCTCCCCGCTCGGAGCGTGAATCCGGCGACGCCATCGTCACCAACTTTTTCCTGCACTGGTTCCCGGCGAAGATTTCTAAGCGCTCGATCGCGACGAGCTATTCGTTCTGGCTGGGCACGATCTCTGCGATCCTCTTTTTAATTCTAATCCTGACAGGCGTAATTCTGATGTTTTTTTACGTACCGTCTGTCGAGCGGGCGTACCAGTCGGTTAAGGACATCGAGTACGCGATAAGCTTCGGACGTTATCTGCGCGCGCTTCACAGGATCGCCGCTCACCTGATGGTGGCGGTGGTGTTCCTGCACATGGTCCGTGTCTTTCTCACGGGGGCGTACAAGAACGGGCTTTTCGCGCGCCAAAACCGCCCGCTCAATTGGTGGATCGGCCTCGCGATGCTGCTTTCGACGCTTCTGCTTTCTTTCACCGGATACCTGCTGCCCTGGGATCAGCTTGCGTACTGGGCGATCACGGTGGGAACGAACATCGCAAAGGCCGCGCCGCTGGTGGGCGAGCAGCTTCGGTTTTTCCTCCTCGGCGGACATGAAATCGGCCAAAACACTCTTATCAGGTTTTACGTTTTGCACTGCTTCTTCATTCCCGCTTTCCTGACGATGCTTTTCCTGTGGCATATGTGGCGCATCCGCAAGGACGGCGGGCTGGCGTGCGACGACAACCTGGCGCTGAATCAAAAGGCGCAGGACGCGAAACCGGCGACATCCAAGACTTACTCGCTTCTGGGAATCACGTCCGGGCGCACCGCGCATGTCGAGGCCGCGCTCGTGGACGAAGACAAGCACCAGGTTTCGTCAGTACCCAACCTTCTCAAAAGGCTGCTGATCGTCGGGCTCCTCACTTTCGCTGTCTCTTCGCTTTTCGCCGTTCTTCTCGGCTCGCCGTTGGAAGAAGCCGCGAATCCTTTCGTTACGCCAAATCCAGCGAAAGCGCCCTGGTATTTCTTATGGCTGCAGGAGCTCGTCACGATTACTACGATTCATATCGGCAAGTTCACAGTCAACGGCGCTTTCATCGGCGGCATTCTGGTGCCGGGAATCCTACTGCTCTGGGGGATCGCCCAGCCGCTTTTGGACCGTTCGAGCGCGGCTGCGACGGGTGTCTGGTTCCATCCGGAGCGAAAAATCCACAACGCCGTTTTCATAGCCGTGTGCGCTCTCGTAATCGTGCTCACGGTAGTCGGCACATACCTGCGCGGGCCTTACTGGCATTTCTTCTGGCCGTGGGAAGCTTGGCCCGTGCATCCTCCGAGGTTTTAGGAGTCGCAAATGTTCAAGCGCGATATAGTTTTCGTATGGCTGTTTGCGGTGGTATCGCTCGCGATACTCGGCTGGGTCGTGTATCTGGATTTCGCACCGGGATACCTTGAATATCAGGTGCAGTTTCGCAATCTTGTTGCCGACAAGCTGGGGCCGGAAAAGGCCGCCGCAGTTCCCCGCGGAGTCCAGCAAATCTGGGTCAAATCCGCAAACAGGGTTGACCGCTGCATCTCGTGCCATCAGGGCGTCACTTGGAAGGGCTTGGAGGAAGCCGACCAGCCGTTCCGCACTCATCCGCCGGAGCCGCTTGCAAATCATCCGATCGAAAAGTTCGGATGCACGCTGTGCCATGGCGGGCAGGGTTTCGCAACGGAGCTGCCCGACGCCCACGGCTGGGTGGAGCACTGGGAGGATCCGCTGCTCGATACGACGCTGTCAGAGGAATACGGAATGGACGAGCCTTACGGCTTCGTCCAAATGAAGTGCAACGTGTGCCACCGCTACGACAAGAAAACGGAAGGCGCGGATTTGATCAACCGCGCGAAGGAACTTGTCAACGCAAAGGGCTGCCGCGCGTGTCACACGATAAACGGCCGCGGTGGAACAATCGGCCCCGACCTGACGAAAATCGGTGAAAAGACGGGCGAGCAATACGACTATTCGAGGCTTACGACGTTTCCGTCGGTATTCGCCTGGCAGGTGGGGCACTTGCAGGATCCAAAGAGCTATTCGCCGGACACGGTGATGCCGGACTTCGGATTCGACTCGAAGGACGCGCAGGCGCTGTCGCTTTTGCTTCTTTCATGGAGGGAAGAGCCGCTTCCCGCCGAGCTTTTGCCGGGCGCGAAGCTAAGCGACAAGGCCACTCCTGAAGAAGCTGAAAAGGAGCGCCTGATGCGTGAGGGCGAAGGAAAGTTCTTTGTCGAGAAAACGTGCTTCATCTGCCACGACGTATCGAGTTTGGGAATCGAATCGGCCACGAAAATCGGCCCGGATCTGGCGATAGCCGTCGAGGACGCGCCGCGAAGATTCGGAGTGACGCTCGACGAATTCCTGATGAATCCGACCGGCACGATGTCGGTTGTCCTGTCGAAGCAAATCGTCCTAACGGACGATGAAAAGCGCGAGGCGATCAGGCTTTTGAAGGTCGCCCACGAAAAGCATGTCGCGGCCAAGGCCGCTAACAAAGGTTTGAATCCGGAGGGCGAATCCATTGCGCCCCCCGGCAATTAATTTCAGGAGGTTAACGGAGATGGTTAAGCATGTATTTTCCAAAGCCGGCTTGGGGTGGACGGCGGCAGCCGTTGCGCTTGTCGCAATCCTCCTCTTCGCTTGTCAGGGAGGGGGGGGAGGCAAGGAAGGCGGACGCGCCGGCCGCGGCATAACGACCGGAAGCGCGGGCGACGCCGCGTCCGCGACATACGTTCCGCCGGGCGACCTGGACAAGTATTACCTGTTTTATTCGGGCGGCCATTCCGGAAACATCTACGTCGCGGGAATTCCCTCGATGAGGCATATTTCGACGATTCCGGTGTTTACGCCCTATCCGGCGACGGGATACGGATTCGACGACGAATCCAAAGCGATGCTGGGCGGTTACACCTGGGGCGACTGCCACCATCCGTCCATTTCCAAGACGAACGGCGAATACGACGGCCGCTGGCTGTTCATCAACGAGAACGCGAACAACCGCGTCGCCAGGATTGACCTGCGCGATTTCAAAACCAAGCAGATTTTCGGCCCGATTCCGAACCTGTCCGGAAACCACGGCAGCGCGTTCGTGACTGCGAACACGGAATACGTGACTTACGCATCGAGATTCAGCGTGCCGGTGCCGCGCGGCACCTACGCGTCCATTGATCAGTACGCGTCAAGCTACAAGGGCGTCGTCGGCTGCCTGAAGGTCGATCCGAACACGGGCGAAATGTCGAACGGATTTCAGATTCTTACGCCCCCGTTCAACTGGGATCTAGGCTCCACCGGGCGCGGTCCGTCGGCGGACTGGGTTGCGTGGACGTGCTACAACTCCGAGCGCGCGACCGGCGAGCTTGAAAAGACGGCGGGAGCGAACGACCGCGACTACGCGATAGTCGTCAACTGGCGCGAGGCGGCCGCGGCCGCCGCGTCCGGCAAGGGGAAGGACATCGGCGGCGTGCCGGTATTGGATCCAAAAGAAGTGCCCGGGCTTTGCTACCTCGTTCCCGTTCCAAAAAGCCCGCACGGCGTGGACTTCGGACCGGACGGCACATATTTCGTGACTAGCGGCAAGCTGGAGGCGGTAACCACGGTTTACAGCTTCCAGAAGCTGCAGGACGCGATCGCGGCGAAAAAATTCACCGGCGAAGAAGACGGCATTCCGGTTTTGGACTATGACGCGGTAATCGACCGCGAAGTGCAGATCGGCCTAGGCCCGCTTCACACGCAGTACGACGACAAGGGATATGCATACACAAGCTTGTTCATCGACAGCGCCATCGCAAAGTGGGATCCGAAAACCGGCGAAGTGCTCGATACCATTCCCGTCGCGTACAACATCGGCCACCTGATGGTTCCGGGCGGCGACTCAAGCAAGCCGTACGGCGAGTACGTGGTTGCTCTGAACAAGCTTTCGCATGGAAGGCATTTGAACGTCGGTCCCAGCCAGCCGGAATCGAGCCAGCTCATTGACATCACCGGCGACAAGATGAAGCTGCTTTACGACGCGTTCACGGAGCCGGAGCCGCACTACGCGGAAGCATGCCCGGCGGAGCTTCTGAAGCCGATCGAGGTGTATCCAAAAGAAGAAAACAAGGATCCGATGGCGGTCTGGGACATCAAGGACGCGGGAATCACGCGCAACGGAAACGTCGTGGACGTGAAGATGGTGATGGTGCGCTCGACTTTGTATCCGACCGCGATCGAGGTCAACAAGGGCGACACCGTCAAGATTCACATGACGAACATCGAGCAGACGACGGACGAGCTGCATGGATTCGCGATCAACCTTTACAACATCAACCTGGTCGTGGATCCGGGGGAAACCAAGCACGTCACGTTCACCGCGGACAAGCAGGGCGTTTTCCCGTTCTACTGCACGAATTTCTGCTCGGCGCTTCACCAGGAGATGCAGGGGTATTTCCTGGTCAAGTAACACTGCGGGGCAGCGGCGATGCCGCTCAAAGGAAAGTGATTCAGGTGAAAACCAGGCTGGAAGCGTATCAGGAGTTTTTGGAAAGACCTATAGCGGGGGTTGCGCGCGTCATCCTGTTTATATCCGTTTTTTCGGTGATCTGGGTGTTCCGGGAGCCTCTCTGGACGATGTCGTTCGAGAGCAACCAGTATCCCGATCCGCTTAAGATGGCGATTCACATCAACCATCTTGAAGGTCAGAAAACCGAAATGAGGGACGATCTGCGGGAGATCAACTCGCTCAACCACTATATCGGGATGCGGCCGCTTCTCGAAAGCGACTTCTCCGAATTCCTGTGGCTTCCGTTCGCCGTGGGATTTTTCGTAATCGTCATCCTGCGCGCGCTCGTATTGGGAAACCTGCGCGATCTGGTGGATATTTTCGTTCTTTACACCTACTTCGGGTTGTTTTCCGCGTGGACGTTTTACAACAGGCTGTACCAGTGCGGACACAACTTATCGCCGGAAGCCCCGATAAAGATTGAGCCCTTCACTCCGCCTATTTACGGCAGGGTTAAGGTGGCAAATTTCTGGGTCGAGAGTTTTCCCGGGGGGGGGAGCTACGCGCTTGCCGCGTTCGGAGCCATGATTTTCCTCGCGTTCGCGGTTGCGCTGCTCATGGCTTGGCGACGGGCAAGGCGCGAGCGTAAGGCCGCCGCGCCGGGTGCGTGAATGGCAAAGCTAAAGGTTCTCCTCAAGGGACTGGGCGGGGCGCTCATGCTGGCATGGGCGCTCCCGCCCGCTGTTTCTCCGGCGCAAGGCGCGACTCTTGAGGTGGGTGCGGGAGCGCGGTTCTCGACCATCGCGGAAGCGATTGCGGCGGCCGCGCCGGGCGACGAGATTTCCGTCGGGCCGGGCGAGTACCGCGGCAATCTTGTGGTGGACAAGGCGCTCTCGATAACCGGAACCGGAATGCCGAAAATCATCGGAGAGGGCAAGGGCACGGTTGTCCTGATCAAGGCCGACGGCGTGAGGATAAGTGGCTTCGAGATATCCGGCTCGGGGCTGGATATGATGAAAAGCAACGCCGGCGTCGGCATCCGCGCCGACAGGGCCGTTGTCGCCGGAAACAGGATAATCGGCAACCTGTTCGGCGTTTATTTCGCCGGCTCGGATTTTTCAGTGGTCGAAAACAACGTCGTCGTGGGTCGAAAGGAATTCGAGGAATCGCGTCGCGGCCCGGGGATACACCTTTTCGACTCGCGGGACAATATTGTGCGCGGGAACGACGTGAGCTACGTCCGGGACGGAGTTTATTTCGATCACGCGGATCGAAACTTGGTGGTCCAAAACAAGTTTTATGAGCTTCGCTACGGCGTTCATTACATGTTTTGCGGGGAGAATTCGTTCCGCGACAACGTTTTCCGAGACAGCACAGGGGGGGTGGCGATCATGTACACGGAGCGCGTGGAGCTGTCCGGGAATTACATTTACAACAACCGCAAAAGCCACAACTCGTTTGGAATTCTTTTGAAGGACTGCCTTGACTGCACGGCCGAGAAAAACGCGGTCGTGAACAACGGAACGGGCATCCTGATGGACAACTCGCATCGGAATTTGATTTCGTCCAACCTCGTCGCGTACAACGACGTTGCGGTGCAGCTTTTCGCAAGCTCTCTGGAAAACGGATTTTCGAAAAACGACTTTGTCGGCAATCTCGCCGTATTGCACACCGTGGGACGCGCGAAGGCGGACTGGTCGCCGGGGGGCGCGGGGAATTTTTATTCGGACGCGCCCGCGTACGATTTGGACGGCGACGGCGCGGGCGACGTGCCGCACAGGCTGCAGGACGCGTTCGAATATCTGGAAGGCAATCATCCGCTGCTTCGGATTTACCTGGGGGGGGCTGCTGCGGACGCGCTCGCGCTGGCTGAACGCGCGTTCCCCGTGATCGAATCGAGCGACCAGTACGACGACGCGCCTATGGTGCGGCCGGTCAGCGGGGTGGAATTCGACGCGGCGGGGCGGGACGAAACGCGGACCGCGGAAAAGGGGATTCCCGCCGCGCTTTCCGGGCTTGCGTTTCTGTTAGCGGGCTTCCTTTCCTGGAGGCTGAGACGATGATGAACGCTGTTGAAGTATCGGGAATCGTCAAGTCGTTCGGCGCGGTGCGCGCGGTGGACGGCGTTTCGTTTTCGGTCGCGCCCGGCGAAAGCGTGGTGCTTCTCGGGCCGAACGGCAGCGGCAAGTCAACGACGATAAAATGCGCCGCGGGTCTGCTTGGCGCGGATTCGGGCGACGTGAGGATAATGGGAGCGAATCCGCGCCGCGACAAAAAGCGCGCGCTGTCGAATCTGGCGTTTCTTCCCCAGACCGCGGCGTTTCCGGCTAACCTTACGGCGGTTGAGATTGTCGAGTTTCATGCGCTGTTGCGCGGGCGCGACAAAAGCGCGGCCGCGGCCGCGCTCGCGGAAGCCGGAATCGCGAACGAAGCAGCGACGCGCCCGTGCGGAACCTATTCCGGCGGGATGCGCCAGCGACTCTCGCTTGCGGTCGCGTCGGTATCCGGCGCGCCGGTGATGCTTCTTGACGAGCCCACGGCCAATCTCGATCCCGAAGCCGCGATCGCGTTCCGGCGGGTCGCGCGCAACTGGCGCGACGCGGGAAAGGCGCTTCTGATTTCGACGCACGTTCTTTCCGACGTCGAACAGCTTGCGGACCGCGTCGTGATTCTCGTCGGCGGAAAGGCCGTCGCATCGGTGACGATAGGCGATTTAAGGACGAAGCTGCAGCACTTCGCGCGGCTGCGCGTGGACGTGGGCAAGCCGTCCGACCTGCATGTGGCCGCAGCGCTGGAGTGCGGCGCGACCCAGGCGAAACTCAACTCGCACGCGGTGCTCATCACCGCGCCGGTCGAGCGCAGGCTCGCGATACTGGAGCGGCTTTCCTCGCTCGGAATCGTCAACCGGTTCGAGACCGAGGAGCCGTCGCTGGAAGACGTTTACATAGATTACGTCCGGGGGGCGAACAATGGCTAGACTGCCTGAAGCGGCGAAATTCGCGATGCTCGGTCTGGCCGCGGCGGTCGCCGCGTTTGCCGTGTCCTGCGCGGGGGGGAAGCCAAAACCGGTCGAAATCGTCCTGTCGGAAGACGCATGCGCGCACTGCCGGATGGCGGTGACCGAGCGCAAGTTCGCCGCGGAAGCCGTCTCGCCCGACGGGGTGGCGAGTTACTTCGACGACATCGGCTGCCTAGCGCGCTGGTACAGCGATGGACGGGCAAAGCCCGGCAGCGCGATTTACGTCGTGGATTTCCAGACCGGCGAGTGGCTGGACGCCGAGGCCGCGACTTACCTAGTCTCATCGAAAATTCCTACGCCGATGAGCTTCGGGATAATCGCGTTCGGCTCACAGCAGGCCGCATCCGCAAGCGAATACGCCGCCAACGCGCAGATAACCGGATGGGATGGAATTCTGGCGGACGCCGCGAATCCCGCGGCAAGCGCGCCGGAGGTGAAGCAGGATGAATAAAGCCAGCGCAAAAACGATCGCGCTTATCGCGCGCCAGGAACTCCGCATCGTCCTTCGCAACAGGTGGACCGCGGTTTACGCCGCGGTGTTCGCCGCGCTCACGTTCGCGATCAGCTACTTCGGTCTCGCTGTCGTCGAAAAGGCGGGATTCCAGGAGTTCGACCGCACCGCGGTCAGCCTGCTCAACCTGGTGCTTTACATCGTTCCGCTCGCGTCGATGCTTCTCGCGGTGCAGAGCCTTTCGTCCGAAGCCGGCTCGACGGACCGACTTTTCACCGAGCCGGTTACAGCGGCGGAAATAATACTGGGCAAGGCGGCGGGGCTGTCCGTCGCGCACATCCTCTCGGCGCTCGCGGGATTCGGATTCACGGGAATATTCATCGCCATCAAAGCCGGCCTTTTCGGATTCTCCGCTTACGCGATTCTTGTCGCTTTCACCATTGCCATCGGCGTCGTTTTCATTGCGCTGGCCTGCCTGCTGTCGGTCGCGGCGGGGCGCGGCCCGCGCGCGTACGCGGCCGTGCTTGTCGCATGGTTCGTTTCGGTCATCGTGTTCGATCTCGCGGTCATCGGGATTTCGCTGGCGCTGCCGGAGGGCTACGCAAACCGCACCGCGCTGGCGGGCGTCTTTCTGAATCCGGTGGATGCGACCCGCGTCGCCGCGCTACTCGCGATTTCGGGCAAGGAGATGTTCGGCGCGGCCGGCGCGCTTTTGGTGCGCTCGCTTCACGGCGCGGCCGCGGCCGTGGCGCTTTTGTGCGCGGCGCTGGCCGCGTGGACCGCGGTTTCGCTCGCGGCGGCATCCGCGCTTCTCGCGCGTCAGGACGCGTGATTGCTTCATCGGAAAGTGCAATCGCAGTTTGCAAATAACGCCGGTGTTTTCCGGATGCGGTTTTCTCTAATTTCGCTGATTGTTTTTCAACCTCCCGCGCCCTTGCGCAACCTATATCAACCCGCGCGAATGCGCTTCCTTGTTGCGTTTTGCACAAGGCTTTCCATACAATTTTGACGACGGGGGAAGCCGTTTCGGGCTTTGTCCGGCGCCGTTGAGGCGGCGGGACTCCGGCTTCCGCGGCGGTTGCGCTGCGGGACGGAATTGCCCCGCACGCGAAGATTGAGACCCTTGCCGGCCGATCCGGCGAGGCAAAAGCGAGGTAAGCGCATGTCCAAGCGTGTTCTGATAATTGACGACGAGCCGGAGATCCGGCGCAACCTGACGTTCGGCCTCACACAGGAGGGCTTCGCCTGCACGGCCTGCCCGGACGGAATTTCGGCCATACACGAGCTTTCGAACGCGCGCGACGAGGGAATCGGCTACGACTACCTGGTCACCGACATTTTCATGCCGGACATTGACGGGCTGAAGATTCTCAAGGTGATCAAGAACGAGTATCCCGATCTGCCCGTTCTTGTGATCACCGGATTCGGCGACGAGGTGCTCAAAAGCAAGGCGCTGGCCGAAATCAACACGGGTTATCTGGACAAGCCGTTCGAGATTTCGGAGCTTGTCGCCGCGCTGAACGAGCTCACTCCGGGCGCGACGACGCTTGAAGCTCCCGCCGCCGCGGCGGGGATCGAGCCGGAGCCGGCGCGGGAGAGCATCAGCGCGTATATGACGATACGCATCACAGACCCGGAACGCAGCATGGACATCTTCAACGAGTTGTTCGTGCTGGAAGGGATCGCGGCGGTGGACGCGGTGCGCGGCGACGTGGATTTGATTCTGCTCGCGCAGGCGAATTCGGAAGAAAAGGTGCGCAGGCTGTTCGACCAGGTGCGCGCGATAAAGGGCGTCGAAATCGCGTCGATGTCCCGCGTCGAGCGGCCCAAGCTTGACCGCGACGTGCACGAGTTCGTGGAAATCTACCAGAAGGCGGTCAAGGAAGCCAAGCAGCAGCGCATCAAGGAAAAGAAGGGGACGACGTCCTACATCATCGTGGACATAGACAAGAACGCTATCCAGCAGATTTTCACGACGGTGTTCTTCGTGGACGAGGTCGTCTTCTGCGACGTGATTGACGGCGGGACGAAGCTTGTCGGGATGATTACCGACAGCGGCGCCGCCGGGAAGACGCCGAAGATAATCGAAAAGCTCAAGCAGATAGACGGCGTCCTGCGGGTGAAGGAAGCGAAGATCATCAAGTTGCTGGATGTGTGATAGGGAGTAGGGAGATCAGAGTTAACAGTTGGACAGTTGACAGTTAAAACCCAAAAGACTTATGCGCGGAGCAACTGTCAACTGTCAACTGTCAAACTGTCAACTTCATTGTTTACGGAATTAAAATGGCTGAAATCAAAGAAGAGTTTAGCTACCGCCTCTGGCGCTACGACGGCGCGCCGGGCGAGCTGATACCGCTTCTGCAGTCCGCGCAGGAGCACTTCGGATACATCCCGCGGCGGGCGATCAAGTACATCTCCGAGGTGACGAACATCCCGGAGAGCACGATCTACGGCGTCATCACGTTCTACAGCCAGTTCCGGCTGCAGCCGATGGGAAAGCACGTCATCCGCTGCTGCGTGGGCACCGCGTGCCACGTGTCGGGCGCCAAAACGCTTGTGGAGGTGATAGGCGACGAGCTGGGCGTGGAGGTTGGCGGCACGACGGAGGACGGACTGTTTACGTTTTTCTCGGTCGCGTGCATAGGGTGCTGCTCGCTCGCGCCGGTGATGGTTGTGGACGAAGAAACGCACGGCAGGCTGACGCCCGCAGCCGTGCGCAAGATACTGCGAGGCATCAAGCGCAGGGAAAAGAAGGCGGCTGCGGAAACGTCGAAGTTGTCAGTTGGACAGTTGACAGTTGACAGTTAATACCAAGGGCAGAAGATGCGCGAAGCAACTGTCAACTCCGAGCTGTCAACTGCTAACTCGAATTTGATGGAGATTAACAGTGTATAAAGTCCTTGTCGGAATGGGCACCTGCGGATTGTCCGCGGGCGCCCGCGATACATACGAAAAGCTTAGTTCGCTTGCGGGCGAAATGGCGGGGCACGCGGAGGTCGGAATCACCGGCTGTATCGGCATGTGCTATCGCGAGCCGCTTGTCGAGGTGCGCGAGAACGGAACGCGGATTTTCTACGGCGAGGTCACGCCGGATCGCGCCGCCGAAATCTTCGAGCGCCACGTAAAGGGCGGCGAGGTTCTTTCGGACTATGTGGTTTATCGCACGGAAAATGGCGTACCGGAGGACGCGCCGGAAAAGGAATTCCTGGCGCTCCAGAACAGGATCGTCCTGCGAAATTGCGGGACGATCGATCCCGAATCGTTGGAGGAATACGAATCCGCGGGCGGCTACCGGGCGCTTCGAAAGGCGCTGTTCGAAATGCAGCCCGCGGAGATAATCGAGGAAGTTAAAGCATCCGGGCTGCGCGGCCGCGGCGGCGCGGGATTCCCGACCGGACTCAAGTGGTCGTTCGCCGCCAAGCAGCCGGGGGAGGACAAGTACGTCGTTTGCAACGCGGACGAGGGCGACCCAGGCGCGTTCATGGACCGCTCGGTGCTTGAAGGCGACCCGCACAGCGTCATCGAGGGGATGATCATCTGCGGCAAGGCGATAGGCGCGCACCACGGGTACATTTACTGCCGCGCCGAGTATCCGCTGGCGCTGAAGCGGCTGTACAAGGCGCTGGACGACGCGCGCGCGGCCGGATATCTGGGCAAAAACATTCTCGCGAGCGGTTTCGATTTCGACGTGAAGATAAAGCAGGGCGCGGGCGCGTTCGTGTGCGGCGAGGAAACCGCGCTGTTCGCGTCGATTGAAGGCCAGCGCGGGATGCCGCGCATCCGCCCGCCGTTCCCTGCGGAGCAGGGGCTGTGGAAAAAGCCCACGAACAACAACAACGTCGAAACCTATGCCAACGTGCCTTGGATATTAATGAACGGCGCGCAGGCGTACGCCGCGTTCGGCACAGAGAAGAGCCGCGGTACGAAGGTGTTCGCGCTCGCGGGCAAGGTCGCGCATGGCGGGCTGGCGGAAGTCCCGATGGGGATGAGCATCCGCGATCTCGTTTTCAAGATCGGCGGCGGGATAAAGGACGGCCGGGAATTCAAGGCAGTCCAGATGGGCGGCCCATCGGGCGGCTGCATCCCTGCATCGCTTGCGGACACGCCGGTGGATTTCGAGAACATTCCGGCGACGGGCGCGATTATGGGATCGGGCGGAATGGTCGTGATGGACGACAGCACCTGCATGGTGGAGATCGCCCGGTTCTTCCTCGAATTCACCCAGAACGAATCGTGCGGCAAGTGTACGTTCTGCCGCGTCGGGACGCTGCGGATGCTCGAAATCCTGGAGCGCATCGTCGCGGGCGAAGGCAGGCCGGAAGACATTGACAACCTGCAGCTTCTCGCCGGCCAGATAAAGGAGGCGTCGCTGTGCGGCCTCGGCCAGACCGCGCCCAACCCGGTGCTCACTACGATCAAGTATTACTTGGACGAGTACAAGGCGCACATATACGACAAGAAATGCCCCGCAAAAAGCTGCGCGCTGCTCGTCAGCTACATCATAGACGCGGAGAAGTGCACGGGATGCACCATCTGCGCGAAGAACTGCCCGGTGCCTTGCATCGCGGGCGAAAACAAACAAGTCCACGTCATAGACCAGGAGGCGTGCGTGCATTGCGGGAAGTGTTTCTCGGTGTGCACGTTCGACGCGATATACAAGGAATGAGAATGGAATCCGCAACGGAAAAAATAAGGCTTGAAATCAACGGAGTCGAGGTGGAGGCCGAGCCCGGCCAGACCATCCTCGAAGTCGTAGAGGATTACAAGCTTGACGAGATACCGACGCTGTGCCACGCGAAGGAGCTGGAGCCGTACGCATCGTGTTTCCTCTGCACGGTGGAAATCGAAGGCAGGCCGAATCTGCAGCCGTCATGCTCGACGCGCGTCGCGCCGGGGATGAAGGTGACCACCCGGAGCGAAAGGATAAACGCGTCGCGCAGGACTTGCCTGGAGCTTCTAGTTTCGAACCATTACGCGGACTGCCTGTCGCCGTGCATGCTCGGCTGCCCGGCGGGGGTCAACGCGCAGGGATACCTTGCGCTCGCCGCGATGGGAGAGTTCCGCAAGGCCGTGGATCTCGTGCGCGAGACCAATCCGCTTCCCGCGATTTGCGGACGCGTGTGCGTGCGAAAGTGCGAGGTGGCCTGCCGCCGCGTGGATATAGACGAGCCGGTGGGAATCAACTTCATCAAACGTTTCGTGACCGATCAGCCGGGCGCGTACGACGGCGAGCCGGAGCGCGAGGAGCCCAAGGGAAAAACGGTCGGGATAGTGGGCAGCGGCCCGGCGGGGCTGACGGCCGCATGGTTCCTCGGCCGCAAGGGATACGACAGCGTGATTTACGAAGCGCTGCCCAAGCCGGGCGGAATGCTGCGCTACGGCATCCCGGAGTACAGGTTGCCCAAGGAAGTGCTCGACCGCGAAATCGAGTTCATTTGCCGCGTCGGCGCAAAAATCGAATGCGGCGTTCGCGTGGGAAAGGACGTGACGCTGGAAGAACTGCGCAAGCGCCACGACGCGGTGTTCATCGCGGCGGGCGCGATGGGCGCAAAAGAAATGGGAATCCCCGGGGAGAACGAGACCATAGGCGTTGTCGGCGGAGTGGATTTTCTTCTCGAAAACACGGAAAAGCCGGCGGAACTGTCCGGAACCGTGGTCGTCGTAGGGGGGGGTAACACCGCGATGGACGCCGCGCGTGTTTCCTGGCGGCTCGGCGCCGACAAGGTGATCATCCTATACCGGCGCACGAAGGCCGAAATGCCCGCGGACAAACTGGAAATCGAAGACTGCCTGAAGGAAGGCATCGAAATAATGGAGCTTGCCGCGCCGGTCGAAATAGTGTCCGAAGGCGGAAGGCTGAAGGCGCTTAAATGCATCCGGATGAAGCTGGGCGAGCCCGATTCCTCCGGCCGCAGGCGGCCCGTGCCGCAGGAAGGCAGCGAGTTCGAGCTTCCATGCGACCTGGCGATTTCCGCGATCGGACAGGAGCCGGTGATCGGCGAAATCGCACGCGGCAACGGCGACGGGATAAAGCTGACAAAATGGGGAACGATCGTATCCAATCCGAGAACGATGGAAACGAACGTTCCGGGCGTTTACGCGGGCGGAGACGTCGCGGACGACGGCCCGACCGTCGTGATTGACGCCATCCGCGACGGCCAGCGGGCGGCCAAAGCGATTCACGCGTACTTGTCGGGCGAAAAGCCTCCGGTTGAGCCGTTTGTCGTGACGAAGGCGTTCTGGGAAAAGCCGGGAAAAACCGAGCTCGGCGAAATACCCGAAAGCCGCCGACGCCACATGCACGAAATAGAAGTGGCCGACCGGGAGCGCAGCTTCGAGGAAGTCGCGACCGGCTACGAATGGGAGGACACGGCGCACGAGTGCGCGCGCTGCCTTGCCTGCGGATGCGTCGTGTTCGATTCTTGCAAGCTGCGGCTTTACTCCCAGGAGTACGGCGTGGACATGGAGCGCTTCCGCGGCCAGGTGCGAAAGCACAAGGTGGACAGCCGCCATCCGTACATAGATTACGACCCTAACAAATGCATATTGTGCGCGCGGTGCATCCGCACGTGCGAAAAGATTCTTCCCATATCCGCGCTCGGACTGGTGGGGCGGGGATTCCGCACCGAGATGCGTCCCGCGATGAACGACCCGCTGGTGCTCACCAACTGCGTATCCTGTGGAAACTGCATAGACACATGCCCCGTCGGCGCGCTGACCACGAAATTCCCGTTCCCTGGCAGGGCGAGCCTCGCGACCGAAGACGTCGCGTCGCACTGCGGATTCTGCTCGCTCGCCTGTCCTGTAACGGTGCGCAAATTCGGGGGGGGAGCGTATTTCATCGAGCCGTCCGGCCGCCCGGGGGATTACCTGTGCCAGTACGGCCGGTTCGGCAACGAGCTGTTCATCAAACAGGCTCGGATTACGTCGCCCAAAATTCGCAGGGACGGCGGAAGTATCGAAGCCGGTCTGCCCGCGGCGATATCCGCCGCGGTCGAAGGGCTGAAGGGCGTCGCCGAAAAATACGGCCCGCAATCGGTCGCCGTTTTCGTTTCGCCGGAGCAGACGAACGAAGTGATGTATCTGGCCGCGCGAATCGCGCGCGAAGGATTGGGCACGAACAACGTAAGTTCGTTCGCCGCGCTCGCCGGGGGGGTGGATTCCGGCGCGCTTGACCGCTCGCTTGGATTCACGGCGTCCACATCGGACGGGAGTGCGGTGGAGAAGGCCGACGTGATTGTCTGCAACAACACGAATCTGGAAGGCGACCACCTGATACTGTCGGAAAAGGTAATCGCGGCGGTCAGGCGAGGCGCGAAACTGGTCGTCGCGAACTCAAGCCGCGATCCGCTCGAAGTGATGGCCGAGGTCGCGCTGGATCCGATGCGCGGCCGCGCCGCGCTGCTTTGGAACGGCGTGATCCAGGTATTGCTGGACGACGGATTTTTCGACAGGAAAACGGTCAAAGCCGTTCCCGGCGGCGACGAATTTTTGGCAGATCTGCACGATTACAGCCCCGAATCTATTTCGCTTGCAACCGGAGTGGACGCGGGGAAAATCAAGCGCGCGGCTTTCGCGCTCAAATCCGCGCGCAACGTCGCGATAATTCACAGTCCCGACCGCGCGGAAGACCAGGCGCCGGGCGACATGTCCGCACTGGCGAACCTTGCGATACTTTTGCGCGGCGCGGGAGTCGCGGCGGATCTGATACTGCCGCACTTGTCCGCAAACGGCGCGGCGGTTGAATTAACCGGCGCGGATCCGGCATTCCACCCGGGCAAAAAGCGCGCGAACGGGCTGGCCGGCGCGCGTACTCGCGCGGAGCTTCTGCAACTGCTCGAATCCGGCTCAATCCGCGGCGCGCTCATCGTTGGCGAGGATCCGATGCGCGAAGACAAAACCGCGTCATGGCTTCGCAACATAGAGTTCACCGTCGCGCTGGACTGGGCAGCCACCGAGACGACGGAATTTGCCAGCGTCGCGCTGCCGGGGTCGACTTATCTTGAATGCGCGGGGACGCGCATTTCTTACGAGGGCAGGCTTGTCCATTTCGACGACGCCGTCAAAGCGCCCGCGGGGATGCAGAACTGGGAAATCCTGGCGCTGCTTGCAAACGGGCTGGGGATGTGTTTGAATTACGGCGCTGTGTCGGACGCAACAGGCGAGCTGCGTGCGGCCGTGTTCGCAAATTCCGCACCGTATTCGCATTTCTACTGGAATACGAACGGCAAGCGGGAATGGGACGGCGCGGGGCGACTCGTGGTTGCCGACGTTCAGGTTAAGCCCGCGCCGATCGCGCCCGCGCTCACCGCGGCGGCGCGTTACAAGCGCGAAATCCATAACGTCGGCCTGGAGCGTTTCAGGATAAGGAGTTGAAAAAGTTATTTAGTTCGTTAGTTCTTTAGTTATTTAGTTTTATAGTTTGGAGTCCGGCCTTGAGTCCGGATGCCGGAGCCGTCTTTCAACCAAAAAACTAAACAACTAAAAAACTAAGCAACTAAGCAACTGATTTTATGGAAGTACATCTCGGAGATTTATTCGAGCTCCTGGAGCAAACCTTCGACTTTCTTCTGATTGTCGACGGTGACGGGCGCATAATTCATGCGAGTCCGCTTGTTCTTCGCGAATGCGGAATCGGACGCTCCGCCGCGGCCGCGCTCGACCTCGACGCGCTGCGCTCTGGCTCGAACTCGGAAACCTGGGACACCAGGGTGGAGGCGATTCGGGAAGCCATGGGCCGCGCGAGGGCTGGTAAAAGCGGGCGATTGGTTTTTTCCTCGCATGACGATCCGGGCGCGTCCTTCACGATAAGCTGCGGAGCGTCCGCAACCGAGCGGGGGGATTTATACATTTTTTACGGAACGAAAATTGCGGGGCTTTCCGCGTATGCGGAGTGGGAAAAGGAAGAGCGAATCAAGGAATTGAGCTGCATTTATTCTATCGCCGAGTGGATTGAGGATTCCGCGACGGTTACGGAGTTTTTCAGCGAGCTTCCAAAATATATCGCGCCCGGGATGCACTATCCGGAACGAGTGATGGTTTACTCCGTATACCAGGGGGCTGAATACGGCGAAAAACCCATTAGCTCCGAATTTCTTAGAATTGATCTTGTAGTTCGCAATCAAAAAAGAGGGGAAATTCGCGTAGGTTACGACAGCGACTTTTACGACTACTTGCCCGAAGAGCAAAAGATGCTGGACGAGATCGGCCGGATGCTCACGGTCGCGCTGGAGCGAAAGGAGTATCGCGATACTCTGACGCGCAAGGTGGGCGAAGAAGCGGAGTTCAGAAGGCGGCTGCGCGAACTGGAGGAGGAGATAGCCGCGCGCACGGAGGAGCTCGAAGCGCAGCGCGAAAGGCTGGCCGCGGTGGACGCGTATTTGGCGAACGTAACTCGCGGGTTCGAAGAATCCACCAAGCGGCTGGAAACGATATTGCGCGCCATCCCCGACAAGGCGGCCATAATCGACCGCCGGCGCAATGTGGTACTGACGAACAGGGAAAACGTCGCGGCTGGCGAAAAATGCTACAAAACGTTTTTCAATTCGGACGTTCCGTGCCCGGATTGCCGCCTGTCGAAAATAATCGCGGACAAGCTGCCCATAGTAATGGAAATGAAGCACGGAGACGAGTATTTCGAGGTTCACGCGCTTCCGATATTCAGCGAGCAAAACGAGGTGGAGGGAATATTCGAATTTTATCGCGACATAACGCGGCAGAAGCATTACGAAACTCAATTGCAGCAAGCCGACAAGCTGGCGTCTCTCGGCCAGTTGGTCAGCGGAGTGGGCCACGAAATAAACAATCCCAACCAGTTTATCCGCGGCAATATAAAAATAATCGAGCAGGCGCTGAAGGATATTCTTCCCATCGTCGACGCGCACTATGAAAAAAATCCCGATCTCAAAATCGCCCGGCTCAAGTATCCGTTTTTTCGCGAACACATAATGACGCTGGTGTCGGACATGGCCCACGGAAGCGAGCGAATCAAGGGAATCGTCGAGGGATTGAAGGGATTCGCCCGCCGCGACGAGGGGCTTTTAATCGACATGGTTGACGTGAACACGGTGATAGACGCATCCGCACGCCTGGTCCATACCCAGGTGCACAAGTTCGCGGATATCGAGCTCGACTTGGCGCCCGAATTGCCCGTCCTGACCGGAAACGCTCAAAAGCTCGAACAGGTGATGATAAATCTGATAATGAACGCGGCGCAGGCGATGCCGGATGACAGACGGGGTGTAATCAGGGTGTCCACGCGCGCGGAGGGCGGAAACGTCGTCATAAAAGTCGCGGACAACGGCAAGGGAATGAGCGAGCGCACGCTTAAAAATATTTTCGACCCCTTCTTCACCACGCGAAGGGCGAAGGGGGGTACGGGCTTGGGATTGCCCATCGTCTTCCGGATCGTGGAGGAGCATGGAGGAACTATAAATGTGGCCAGCAAGGTGGACGAGGGAACGACGTTCACCGTCACGCTGCCGGTCGGGAAAAAAGCCGCGGACGCGGTTTCGGTTCCGGCGCAAAGCCAGGCGGAAACGGGAGCACGGGCATCCGAAGGGGGTGCGGCGTAATGCACAGGGTGTTGGTGGTGGACGATGACGTCGCCGTTACGAATTATCTGATGGTTTTCCTCGCGCAGACCGAGGAATACGAAGCCGCCGTCGAAAACGACTCGCGCCGCGTCCTTCCCATTCTCGAACGCGAACCATTCGACGCGGTGGTTCTGGATATGGACATGCCTTACATGAGCGGCCTCGATATCATGCGGCTTATATCGGAGCGCGGTCTTTCTGTTCCCGTCATCATACTCACCGGCGTTGGCGACGTGGACCTGGCGGTCAAGGCCATGAAGCAGGGCGCTTTCGATTACCTGACAAAGCCGGTGGACGAGGAAACCCTGCTGGAAGTCCTCGCCAGCGCGGTCAAGCAAAGCGGGATAAAAAGCTCGATTTCCAGCCTTCCTTCGCAGCTCAAGCGCGAGGATCTTTCCCACCAGCAGGAATTTTCGGAATTCCCCACGCTCGACCCCTCGATGATACGCATCCTGCACGAGGTGGAGCGGATGGCGCTGGGCGATTTGCCGATTTTCATCCAAGGCGAACGCGGCACGGGCAAGCACCTTCTTGCCTATTCCATTCACGCAATCAGCGGGCGCCGGGGGGGGCCGTTCATCGTGGTGGACGCCGCGGCGTACGATCCCGAGCGGTTTTCCGAGCACTTTTTCGGCCGGGCGCGGGACTGGAGCGGGCGTATGGAAGAGCGCGCCGGTTTCGTGGAGGCCGCGGTGGGCGGGACGCTTTTTCTGGACTGCGTGGACAGGTTGACGCATCCCATGCAGGTGCGGCTCAACAGGCTTATCAAGTCGGGCGCGTTTTACCGGGACGGCTCCACCGAAATAAGGCGAGCGAGCGTCCGTCTCATCGCCGCATCCGAAGTCGATCTTTCGGGCGAGGAGGGCGCGGACTTTTCGCAGGATTTGCTTTACCACCTGAATGCGAATACCGTCCGAATTCCCCCTTTGCGTGAGCGGCCTGACGACATCCCGGTGCTCGCCCGCCATTTCCTGGAGGAGGAAGCCGCCCGGCTTGGGCGTCCTTTTTCCGGCATCCAGCCCGAGCTGATGGAAATGCTCAAGGGATATTTTTATCCCGGCAACAGAAGCGAGCTTCGGTCAATAATCGCCGCGTGCGCCGCGAACGAAAAGGGAGAGGAGCTTTCGACAGCGTCGCTTACGCCGTACCTGCGCGAGATACTTGCAGGCGGCCATCCGCTGCCGCCCGGTTACAAGCCCAAAAAGCTGCGCGATGTGGAGCGCGAACAGGCTCTTTTGGCGTACGAGTTTTATCAATACGATCCCGTGAATGCTGCGGCGGCACTGGGAATTACCCTTTCGGAGCTTGAAGAGTTGCTCGGGACGAAGTAGCGCTTTTCCCGCTGCCGAATTTATAAATTATTGCAATTATTGGTAAATTGTCGGCATCCAATGGGCACAAGCAGGCAGGAAAAGATAGAGCATGGCTTTCCCGCCTGCCGGGTTGATATTCCTGCAGGTGATTGCGCGAACCATAGGATGTAAGGCGCATCGCCGGCCGGTTGCAGATTTGGCGCTTGACTAGTCCTGTCGCGGCATGATGGCAGATCCGTTTTTCATTCGCGCCCAGGTGCGTCTGGAGTTTTTTTGTTTTCACCCCGGAACTTTGGAACAAAATCCGGGAACTCGTGTCTAACCGGTCAGCGATACGCTTGAACACGTCCCCGGAGTTGGTTACCCCGGACTCATATCCGGGGACTTTTTTTATCCGGGCTTGTTTCAATCCCTGCGCGACCCCTCCGGATGGGGTCCGCGCGCAAATATTCCGGCAGCGCCAGTCCGTGCTAAGATTCTGCCGTGGGAAAAGAACAGCTTTCGGGCACGGCTTGGCCGGAAATAGCGGTAACGGCGGACATTCTTGTCTTTTCGCGGGGCGATGGTGCGCCCGAAGGCGCCGCGCTGGCCGATTTTTTCGACGTGCTGCTAATCCGGCGCCGGTTTCCGCCGTTCGAGGGGCGCTGGGCGCTTCCGGGAGGCGGCGTCGAGCTTTCCGAAGGCCTGGAGGCGGCCGCCAGGCGGGAGCTATTTGAGGAAACGGGGCTTTCGCCGGCCGATTTGGTTCAATTCCGCACTTACGGCGAGCCGGGCAGGGATCCGCGGTGCCGCGTCGTGAGTGTGGTGTACTACACGATTGTGGATAAGAAATCGGCCCAAATCAAGGCGGGCGACGATGCGGGCGAGGCGCGCTGGTTTCCGCTTTCGGCGCTGCCGGAGCTGGCGTTCGACCATGAAACCGTAATATCCGACGCCAAAAGGCATCTTTTCGGTTTGAGTGTTGCCGGATAGGCTGGGGGGACATCCGCACCTGTTTGTACTTTGGAGAACTTTTTTCCTTCCATAAGGCGAAAACCCCGCGGGGCTGTTATAATTTAATTCCGTCAGGATACCAGCGTTACTCGAAATCCATAGTCTGGAGAAGCAGGCATGTCTGATGAGAAACAGGAATTCGCGTCCGGGGAAGCATCGGGGCAGCCCGCGGAGCAGGGTGCACAGGCAAAGGACGAGTCCTTTTCCGAAAAGGCCGTGAAAGTGACCGGCCAAATCGGGGTCGCCGCGGGCAAGGTGGCGGGCAAGGTGGCTCGCGGGATAAGCAAGCTGAGCGTCAAGGTGGCGGAAAAGAGCGGCGAGCTTTACGAGCAGGGCAAACTCGAAATCAGGATACACGGCTTGGACAGGAAAATTTCCGAAGCGAAACGAGAAATCGGAGACGGGCTATACAACCTTTGGGCGAACGGCAGGGTCGAAGACCGGATAGTGCTCGACCTGCTGGGGAAAAAACTGGAAGAGCTGGCGGACATTTACGAAGAAAGGGCGCAGGCGAACGAGCTTTTGGAAAACATCCGCCGCGCGCCGCCGAAAGGCGAGGAAAAGGATGAGCATTCAGGAACTGGCAAATAGGCCGCAAATTGAAGACGAAAAGGACTTCTGGCTGAAAGAGCTTCGATGCCCGCTTTGCAGGTGCGATTTCAAATCGACGCAGCTTAGAAGCAGGGCGTACCGGGTGGTCAGGCGGGAACCCGATTTTTTCATTCATTACGAGGGAACCGTGCCATGGCTTTACGAGCTTGCGGTGTGTCCCCAGTGCGGATTTTCGGGCGAAGCGCGCGAGTGGGCGAATTTGGTCGTGCGCGATCCGGATATGCTGCGGGAAAGGCTGCAGGAGGCCGGAGCGGCGGGCTTGCGCTCGCTTTGCGGTCCGCGCACGGCGGCGGAAGGCGTTGCCACATTCCGCTACGCGCTTGTCACTTACGCATGCTGCGAAGTTAAAATCTACCAGCGCGCGAATCTGGCTCTGCGGGGCGGTTACATGGCGCGCGTCGCGCGCGAGTCGGGAGCGATCAGCGGATACGAGGTTGAAAACGAATTCAAGTCCGAGGCTCTGACGCTGTTCCTCGACAGCTACCAGAACGAGTACGTGGAGACGACGCGGTTCGGCGCGAGCGGCATCGCGTTCATAATCGGGGAGCTTTACAGGCAGCTTGCTGATTACAAGCAGGCCGTCGTCTGGTTCTCGCGCGCCGTGTCCGCGGCCGACCGCCATCCCGAAATAGAGCGGCTGGCCCGCTATCAGTGGGAGATCGCACGCGGCGAGTACCGGCGGTTGATGGAGGGAGGAGAAGGCCCAGCCGCGCCGCGTGAGCGAAGCATCGAGCGCACCGTGCTCAACATCTACCGCGATCAGGCGGATTGGATACTCTCAAGCGCCCGCGCCGCCGGACTGTCCCAAGAGGAGTTCATCAGAACGTTACTGGATGTGATAATGGAAGGGGGAATTGACTGGGCGACGTTTCCCGACAAAAAGGAAATGAAAAACCGCATCAGGGTGACGGACAGCGGGGCGAGGAAGGACGCCAAGGCTTGAATTGATACGGCAGGGCGATATTCCAAATTTCCGCGTGCTTCAAATCCAGTGGAATTTTGCACGCCTTCATTGGCTGCGCCGTAACATTCCGAAGTTGAATGGCGGCCGTTAACCTATAATTTCCACGTGTCCATTGTTTCCATCGTTCGAGGGCGGCTCGGTTACGGCGACGCGATACTGCTGGACGGGATCGAGTGCGCCGTCCATCCCGGCCAGCGCGTCGGCCTCGTCGGCCCAAACGGAAGCGGCAAAACCTCGCTTCTTCGAGCGATCGCGGGCGAGATTTCCCTCGACCTCGGCAGAATCGAAAAGAAGCGAGACCTGAAACTCGGCATCCTGCGCCAGGAGACGATGGCGGAAGCGGCGGGAGATTCGCGCACCCTGTGGCAGGAGATGGAGCTGGCGATGCGCGAGGTGGACGAGCTCGCGTTGCGCATCCGCGAGCTTTCGGAAGCGCTGGCAAGGCCCGATGTCCCGGAAGCCGAGCGCGAGGCGCTTGTTGCAAAGCTTGGCGGTGCGGAGCATCGCTTCTCGGTGATGGGCGGCTACGACCGAGACCGCACAATAGCAAGAGTGCTCAACGGCATCGGATTCGCGGACGCGGATTTCGACAAGCCGGTTGCGGTTCTTTCCGGCGGGCAGGAGCAGAAAGCCCAGCTCGCGCGGCTCTTATTGGAGCGTCCCGATTTGCTTTTGCTGGACGAGCCGAACAACCACCTCGACCTTGACGGGCGCAAATTCCTTGAGGATTTTCTCGTGTCCAGCGAATGCGCGGTGCTTGTCGTCAGCCACGACAGGTTTTTCCTGAACGCGGTCGCGCAGTATGTGTGGGAGATAGACCAGGAAAAGCTGTTCACTTACCGCGGCAACTACGACGCGTTCAGGCGGGAACGCCTTTTGCGAATCGAGCGCCAGAAGCAGGCGTACGAGTCCCAGCGCGAATATATCGAGCGCACCGAGGAATACATCCGGCGCAACATCGCGGGTCAGAACACGCGCCAGGCGCGCGGCAGGCGGAAACATCTCGCGCGGCTTTCGCGCATCGAAAGCGTGCGCGAAGCGAGAACGCTCTCGCTCGACTTGGGCGACGCGCGGCGAAGCGGCGAGGCGGTGCTGTCCGCGGAAAACATCTCGCACAGGTACGGAGACGGGCCGTGGATACTGCGCGGGATTTCATTCGACGCGCGGCGGGGCGACAAGATAGGAATAATCGGGCCGAACGGATGCGGAAAGACGACGCTGCTTTCGATTCTTTCGAAGCGCGTCAAACCAACCGAAGGACGGGCCGTTTATGGCGCAAACGTGCATCCCGCGATGCTGGTGCAGGAATCGGGCGACATGAATCCGGAAAACACCGTCGTCGAGGAGTACCTGCGCGCGGCATCCGGATTGGACATTCCGCAGGCGCGATCGGCGCTTGCGAGATTCCTTTTCTGCGGCGAGGATGTCGGGAAAAAAATCGGCAACCTGTCGGGCGGCGAGAAGCGCAGGCTGGCGCTGGCGAAATTGCTTTTCCCCAAGCCGAACCTGCTGCTGTTGGACGAGCCGACGAACCACTTCGACATACCGAGCTACGAAATGCTCGAAGCGGCGTTATCCGATTTTCCCGGGACGGTGATTATGGTGAGCCACGACCGCGCGCTTCTGGACGCCGTGTGCACGCGGATGATCGCGTTCACCGCGGAAGGCGTGTTCCCGTGCGAGGGCGGATACTCCGATTGGCTCGAATCGTCGCGCGGCGGCGTGGCGAAGGTGGAGGAAATCGCGGCGCAATCCGCGGAGACAAAGCGCGGAAGTTACATGGCCGAAAAGGATGAAATCGAGCCGCTGCCCGCCTTCGAAAAAAGGCCGGCGCGGCGGTCGAAGGAGCTTGACGCTCGCAAGCGCGCGGAGCAGATGGAAAAGCGCGTCGCGGCGATTGAATCGGAGATTTCAGAACTCGAATTGGAGCATGCGGAGCTGGCGGCAAGCGTGGAAAGGCCGGAAATCGCCAAAAGCGCCGACAAGCTTGCCGCGGTGTCCAAAAGAATGGACGAAATCGAAAAGGAACTCGGCCTGCTTTACGATGAACTCGATGGTGCGGAAGAGACTCTCCGCGAAATCCTTGCCGGAGTCCGGCCGGGCGAGCGGCGGGGGTAAAATGGACGGGCGGGCGGTTGCCCGCGGGCGCAGGCATTGACCGAATCTGACAGCGCGGACGTATTTGGAGCGGAACGCTTCGCAGCGGACAGGGCGCGGATGTTGCGCGACCATCTGCAGCTTCGCGGCGTGGACGACGAGTCCGTTCTGGCGGCCATGGCAAAAGTGCCCCGCGAGCTGTTTGTTCCCAAGCGAATCGAACATTCTGCGTACGCGGACAAGGCGCTGCCGATTGGACTTTCGCAGACCATTTCCCAGCCTTACATCGTCGGGTTGATGACGCAGCTGCTTGAGTTGAAAAGCACCGACCGCGTTCTTGAAATAGGCACGGGCTCCGGATATCAGACCGCCATTTTGGCCGAGATCGCCGGCGAGGTCTTTACGATCGAACGCATCCAGAAGCTTTCCCTGCGCGCCCGCCAGACCCTCGCGCGGTTGGGCTACCGCAATATCCGCTTCCGCGTCGGCGACGGTAGCTCGGGGTGGCCCGCGATGGCGCCTTTCGACGCCATAATCGTCACCGCGGCGGCGCCCGATGTGCCCGCGCCACTTTCCTCGCAGCTAGCGCAGGGCGGCAGGCTTGTGATACCCACGGGGGAGCGGCACGACCAGAAATTGCTGCGCCTGCGCAGGATTGAGGGAGGGGGGCTGAAGACCGAATACGTCGCCCCGGTCGCGTTCGTGCCGCTTATAGGCAGGTACGGGTTCGAAAGTCCGCTCGCGACGGAATTCGAATGCGGCGACGAGTAGCGCCGCGGTTAATATTGGTATCCCAAGCCGCTTGTGTAGGTTCCGGGATTGAACAGGTAATCCGCGGGCGTGTCAAAGAATATTTCGTCGTCCGCGAAACGCGCCGATGTGGTCTTGTCCGGGAATGCGTTTATGAACACCTGCATGTAATATTCCTTGCGGAAGGAATCGTAGCCGAACAGCATGGTAGTGCAGCAGTTCGTCTTGCGCAGCGCGAGCCGCCTGATCAGGTGCTCGTCGCGGCCGCGCGTCTGCTCCGTCAGAACCTGCAGATCCCAGTTGCGGATGAATTTTCGGTTGTACGAAAGGCGTATCGTATTCCAAGCCATCTCGTTCTTTTTGTGCCGGCCCGTGCCGTTTTTGGACAGTGAAAAACGCACGTCCGCAAACGTGTTCCAGTTCCCGCTGTCGCTGTAATAGCTGGTCTTGAGCTGGTTCGCGGTCATGAACGAGCGGGACTCGATGTCCCATCCGGTTTCGAGGGTCATCCCGAAATTGTCGTTCGGATCCCACTGTTGGAGGATGGACAGGTTCTGCCACACGCTGCGCTTGTAGTCGAATCCGGTGCGGACGTCCGTCCGCCAGGTCTTGTGGTTGGTCAGCGAAAACGAACCGGTGAAGTTGTTGGAAGAGATGCTGCTCCCCCCCCGTATGACCGGGCTTGCCCGTCCTTCCGGCTGGGTCTGCGTCCAGCCGAGCCGCAGGTTGAACCAGCGGCGGGGTTTGTATTCGTACTGTACGCTGGGGCTGTAGATGTACAGCGCGTTGCCGTCGTCGTACACGTTCTGCTCGAACCTCAATTGGGTGGAAAGCGTATTCCACCGGTCCAGCTGGTAGCGTTTGGAATAATCCGTGCGAAGGCTTCCGTAAAAAATCTGGTCAAGCTGGTTTCGCGCTCCGGCCTGCTTGTTCACGAAATTGAGGTTGATGTTCCCGATTTCCGAAATCGCGGACTCCCAGATTTTCCTGTCCAAGGTTATTCCGATGTTGGGCGTTTCGTGATTGACGTTCCGGCGCAGGTCGCCCAGGTATCCCGAGTCGTCGAAGTCGATATCCTCCCTCCATCCCAAGGTCACGGTGTACCTGGGGCGCCGCCAGTTGATGTCGGATGAAAACGTGCCTTCCTGGTCGGCCGCCCCCCCCCCGGTCTGCTTGTTCGACGAGTATGTCTGGGTGAGCGACCAGGTCGCGTCCTTGCCGATGTTGAACTGCGAGCGGAAGTTGCCGGTCGCGTTGAGCGTGTCTCGAACTGTTGTGGTCGTCCCAGTCCCTGATGTCGAGCTGCCCGTCCAGTTGCGCGAAAGCGTCAAATTGGTGGTCCATCCGGGCGCGGTGCGCGAGAGCGAGAACTGTGAATTGAAGGTGTTGGTGCGTGAACGGTACAGCGTGTACTGGTTGCGCCGCTCGAATCCGAAGCTGCCTGTCGTTTTCTTGCCTATATGGAAAGATTGCTCCAGTTTGTAGCGGTAATCCTCCGGGGTTTTTCCGGAATCTTGCGCGCCTGATTGAGCCGGCGCGCGGTACTGCTCGAATGCCGACGGCCCCGCGGGATCGACGCCGCCGGGAAACAGCGACGACGTCGTGCGCGGCGTCACCTTTTCGTTGCTGAACAGGTATTCCCACCAGTATGTTCCGGAGCCGACGTCGCTGATGTGATAATCCTGCTTTTGGCCGATTCGTATCCCTTTTTTTTCCATCAAATCCAGGATGGCGACGCCGACGAGCGGGTACTGAAGCTCGTCCTTGTATGTCACGTCGTACGTCCACGCGTACTTTGCGAACCAACCTTCCTGGGCGTTGTATCCGTAATTCTGCTCGATCGGGCCGCGGCGCTGCTCGTACCGGTCGCGCCTAAGCGGAATCACGATGAGCGGCCAGTAGAACATCTTGTTTTCCTTGATGTACCCGTAATTCTCCTCCATCATGATCAGCTTGTTCGGCTTGATTATCACCTTGCGCGAAGTTACGTGGTATTCGTCCTTCCCGCAGAACGGCTCGCAGGTGGTGATTCGACCCTTGGTTATGACGTAGCGTTCGAAAGTTCCCTCCAGGTTTTTGCCCTCGAAGTAAACGCGGCCGTTGATGTCGGGGCTGGACGTGTTTCCGCTGGGATTCGTGATTCGGAAATACTTGCTTTCGTAATTCAAAAACAGCTCGTCGCCGAAGATGATGTCGTCTTCCTGCCAGACCGCGACGTGGCCTTTCGCGTATATCTGCTTTGAGTTGTCGTCCACCTCCACAAGGTCGGCGGTCACCGTGGTTTCCTCCACCTCGATCACCACGTCGCCGGTCAGCGTGAGAAGCTTCCTCCCCTTGTCGTAGCTGACGCTTTCCGCGCTTTTGAAGTGGATGAAGTCCTCCTTTATCGGAAACGACGGCTCGGGGCGCTTGTCTTCCCCGCCTTCCGCGGCTTCCCCATCCTTTCCCGTCGGCAGCGGCGGAGCCGGACCGCCGTCAGAAGGCAGATCCTTCGGCGCCAGCGGCTTTTCCGTCCCGGAGTCTTTTGACTGCCCGGTGGCTCCGTCATTAGGCTTTTCGCCTTCCTTGGGCGGATTTGTTTCCCGCGGCTCCTCCGCCAGTTCCTGCTCCTTTACTTTCGGCTCTTTCGGGGCGGGCTTGCCGACCACGATTGCGTCGCCGGATGCGAATGCGGGAAGTGCGCCCGTCCCGAATGCGAGCGCGTGCGCGGCCATGACGACCCCGGCGCCCATAAGGAGCCGGACCAGGAACCTCCGCTCTTTCCCCATGAAAGAACCCGCATTATATCAGTGAAACAGGACTTGCGGGCGGTTATTAAGACGGGGAATTCGGCTTGTTATTCATATTTTCCGCGGCTCCGCTACCGGGCGCGAAACTGCCGCGCCATAAGCATCGCAAAAGGAAATCCGGAGTCCGCGGGCCGCGCAAATTTGCGCGTTAGCTTCTAGTAGCCGGAATCCACCGCTTTCTGGACCTGGAGAAGCAGCTCGACGTTGCTCTTGGTCTTGATCAGCTTGTTGATCAGCCGGTTCATCCGCTCGGCCTCGTCCATCTCGGCGATCATCTTGCGGAGCTGCCACAGGCAGTCCATTTCGTCGGGCGCGTAAAGCAGCTCCTCGTGGCGCGTACCGCTCTTCATCAGGTCGAGCGCCGGGAAGATGCGCTTGTCGGCGAGCTCGCGGACGAGATGGATTTCGCTGTTGGCCGTGCCCTTGAATTCCTCGTAGATGATGTCGTCAAGGCGCGAGCCGGTTTCGATCAAAGCGCTGGAGATGATCGTAAGGCTGCCGCCGTTTTCGATGTTTCGAGCGGCACCAAGGAAGCGTTTGGGTTTGTACAGCGAGTTCGGGTCGAGCCCGCCCGACAGCGTTTTTCCGGAAGGCGGGCAGGTGAGGTTGTACGCGCGCGCCAGCCTGGTGAGGCTGTCCAAAAGTATCATCACGTCTTTGCCCTGCTCGACGAGGCGTTTCGCGTACTCGATGCACAGCTCCGCGGTCTGGATGTGGCTTTCGGGTTTCTCGTCGAACGTGCTGGAAATTACCAGCCCCTTCACGCTGCGCTGGAAGTCGGTGACTTCTTCCGGGCGCTCGTCTATGAGCAGCGCGATCAAAACTATGTCCGGGTGGTTTTTGGCGATCGCCGCCGCGATTTTCTTCAGCATCACGGTTTTGCCGGCCTTGGGCTTCGCGACGATGATGCAGCGCTGGCCGCGGCCTATCGGCGAAAAAAGATCTATCAGCCTGGTGCTTATCTCGTGCGGATCGATTTCCAAAAACAACCGCTTGTCGGGATAAATCGGCACAAGATGTTCGAACGCTGTTATCCGCCGGTTTTCTTCCGGGTATTTCCCGTTTATCGTTTCGATTTTTACCAGGCTCTTGTAGCGCTCCTGGTCGCGCGGCGGGCGCACCGTTCCTTCGACGATATCGCCCGTGCGCAATCCGAATTTCTTTATCTGGCTGATGCTTACATAGATGTCCTCGCTGCCGAAACCGAATTCCTTCTGACGGGCGAAACCGTAAGTGCCGTCCGGATGGATGTCAAGCACTCCGCGCATCGCGTCGCCGTTTTGCGGCATCACGTGCGGAGGCACGGGCGCCCCGCGCCTGACGGGCGCCTGGCTCCTGCCACGCGAGTCCATCCGCTCCTTCAGCTCGAATCGGTCGTCCGAAACGTCCATCCCGTCACGCACCGCTCCAGCCTCGTCGTCGTCGCCCATGTCCTTCGGCGGAACGAAAGGCGCCGGCTCCGTGAATCCCCACTCGCGCGTGATTCCTTCCGGCTGTACTTCGTCCGCCTCTTGGTCGTAACTGTCTTCGTAACCGCGCTGAGGCGCCGGACGCGCGCGCCCGGTTTCGGACGGGTCGAATGTGCGCGTCCG
>JABRWB010000012.1 GCA_039961635.1 bacterium | reverse complement strand
AGCAAATCATTCGTAGAGCGAGGGCGAGCCGCCGCTCCCCCCTGCAAATTGGTTTTGAGCCGCCGTAGCGCAGCAGGCTGGATTTGATGTAGCCCCGCACCTTGAAGCCGTTCAGTACGTCCAGCAAATCCGCGCCGATGTTGACGTTGTCCTTGTACGTCTAGCCCTTCTGGCCGAAGGTGATCGTCCGGTTGGCCGTGTTGTCGCCGACGATTGACGGATTGCCGTTGGTGACGACCGTCAGGTTCTTTAGGAAAACGTCGAACCAGGGGTTGCCGGAAGTGCCCAAAGTCGGTGCACCCGCATCCACGTTCGGAACCAGCAAATCGTCAGGATACTTTGGCCGAATTGAGCCGTTGGTCTTGTCCATGTACACGTCTGTCATGCTAATCCTCCTTCAAATTAAAATCAGACTCGGTTGAATGTACTGCTGACTGCTTTTTATCCCGTTGGCTGCCTAATTCCAAGCATCACCTCCCGTGTTTGTGAGTCGAAAAGAGCCAAAACCACGCTGCCATCATTCCTGACGACCAATTGATTAGAAACTGCAGGTGCATCCAAACCCACCTTTGCAGCTTCTTGCCTCCAAGCACTTCCAATTGAGTAGCAAAAGTACATTATGTATGGCTGGTCGTAAAATGAAAAAGCTGCGTAGGTTCTTCCTGAATGGGCATAAATGCCGGGAAATCCGGGCATTATCCAGTGATGTTCGTCAATACCGTCGAATACAAGCTCACGGTTCCACCCGCTTCCAGATTCGCCATACCAATATACCTGATTGGTTTCATCCATACCCGCGAGAATCTGAATCTGTCCGTTTAGGGTTAGGGCAGCCGCCCCTACAAAGGAAGTGGGTGCTGATGCATCGAGAACTGACTCAGTCCATATTCCGGCTTGTGATCTTTCAAATGTTAATAAAATGTCATCGGACACTATAGCAAACGGAGTTGAACCGTTGTAAACAAGGCAGTCCATCTGGTCCGTATATTGGGTAACATCTATATCGGTTATTTCAACTTGCCATTGAATTCCGTTGTAAAAGGCATAGCGAACCTGATTGGCTGGAATGTCCCAGGCAACAGCCGAATATGAATAAATAACTCCAGGAAGATTCATATCATTTAGCGCAATTCTTGGATCTCTTCCAATATCGATGCCTTCGCTGTCAACTAGCTCGTCTGTCCATACTCCATCCGGGGTTCTCCAGATCGCGCTCAACTGGCTTTCCATTGTCACTTCGTCGTACCAGTGAACAGCAAGCACCATGGTTCCATCCGGCTTCATCGCGGCGTTGGACATGGAAAACATATGCCCGAAATCGTATTGATCAAATTCGTAAGTGCCGTCGTTGTTCCTCCACGCCGCCTTTATCTTCCAGCCTACGTCCTCCGCCCTGTAAACGATGCACGGTCGTCCGTCGCGCGGATCGATGTTCACGCTCCCGCCGCTGACGGCATACCCCGCCTGCGCCCCCCCGTCCACGTACTCCCATGTCCAGTACAGATGCGCGTCGTTCGATATGAACTCCGGCGTCTCTGCGGTCGCGGTCTTTCCCCCGTCGTCGGTCACGCGCAGCCGGGCGCGGTACTTCCCCTCGTAAGGCCCGCCCGCGGCTTCGCCCGGATACACATGCTCGATTGGCGCGGGGGAGGGGGTGGAATAGTCGTAAGTCCCGTCCGAATCGAAGTCCCATTCGTAAAGAACGACAGCCCCGTCCGGGTCGGACGAGCCTGTGGAAAGAAGCGTCGCCGTAAGCGGGGAGTCGCCGATAATCGGCGTGACCGACGCCTGCGCGACAGGCGGCGCGTTGTACGGGGAAATATCCAGCGTGAAATCGAACGCGTCGCTGCCGTAAGGATTGGTAACCGTAAGCGAACAATCATAGCTTCCCGCGGCGGATAGCGCGACCGCGGGACTTGGGGAATTGGAAGCATCGGGATCGGCCCCGCCCCCGAAGTCCCATGCATAGGATAATGGCGACGAGCCGGAAACCTCCGCGGAAAACTGGACATTGGATGTAGCCTCGCCCGCAAGCGGCGAAACCGAAAAAATCTGCGGCGGCGTATTGGAGCCGACGACGTACAGATTGAAATCGTAAGTGTCGTTTCCCGCGGAGTTGGTTACGGTAACTGACGCGGAATAAATCCCCGTAGCGCCCAGCGTCACGGTAGGGGACGGATCTATCGTAGTATTCGGAACCGCGCCGCCGCCGAAATCCCACGAATAATCGAACGGCGCTGTGCCGAACACGGACGCGGAGAACTGGACGACTCCGCCCGAATCCCCGCCCTGCGGCGAAATACTGGATATCTGCGGCGGGACATCGCCCGCAATCGCAACAGCATTGCTGCGGATTCCCTGCGCGCCCGCGGAATCGTAAGGCGCGACCGCGACGAACGCAAGCGCGCCGGATGGGACGGGGATTGTAAATCCCTTGGGAAACTGGCCTGTTGCCCCGAACGGGATATCCGAACCGATCTGCGTGAAACTCCCGTCCGCGGAATCGCTTGTCAGTATCCTGTATCCTGCAACTTCGGAGAGATAATTAATCGCGATGGGCGTGATATCCCCGACCGCGACTTCGCCCGATGCGTCGCCGTCAATCCAAGCTTCAAGCGCGTCGTCGCCTAAAGTATCGTTCGTTTTCGCAAGCCAGTGAAGCGCAATAGGAGTTATGTCGGATACGCCGACTTCGCCGGAGAGATCGTAATCGCCCGTATTCTTATACGTCCAAGAAAGCGTTTGGTTCTGCGAATCGTAAGAGAGATTATCCACGCGCCCGGAAGCGCCCGACGGCGCGGCGGCGACGGCTCGGTCCGCGGTTCCGTACTCCGCGAGCTTTTCATCAAGAACGCGGGAGAGGTAGGAGATAAGCTCGGATTGATCGTGGGAAGGTTTGCTTCCGGATCTCGCGTTCCCGCATCCCGCGGCGGCGGCGATCAAAATGATAATGAGTACGAACTTCCCCGCCGCTTTTTTGCCTGCATATCGGACGTTCATTTAAATGCCTCCGGCAAACCTCGGCGCAATGCATTGGCCTTGCCCCGCTGAAAATCTGCATTTTTAAAGTTAATCAATACGCATACTTCCGGGGACAGAAGGCGCCCGGCATCAGCCATCGTTGGTATTATACCGGCTTGCGGCAGGCAATTGCCATTCCATTATTACTCGGCAAGCCGTCTTCTCAGATCATGGCCCGCACCCGCCGTGTTCGGCACGCCCGCAATCACCAATCCCGCGCGTTCGAGTTCGCGTATCTCCAGCCCCGCGCTTTTGTCCCCCCCCTCCGCGATAATCCGCTCCAGTTCCGCCCGATACCTGTCGCTCAGAAGGATAAGCCGCTGGTTTGCGCTGCCGCGCCAAAGCAAATCCCCGTGCCGCGTCGACATGTAGGGCCCGTCCACGAGCAGGTCAATCCTTGCAAGGAACGCAATCTGCTCCGCGCTGCCCGTTTGCTGTATATGCTTGTGCGTGAATCCGGAGTAGCACATCACGCCGATGTTCCGCCGCGCGCGCGCCCTGTCCACGACCGCGCACAGCGCCGCGGCCTGCGAAAACGGCTCGCCGCCCGAAAACGTGACGCCTTCAACCCCGCGACCGTCGTGTTCCTCGATTATCCAGTCCGCAAGCTCGGCGACGGGGACAAGCTCGCCGCCTTCGAACGGCAGCCCCTCCGGCGTGATGCAGCCGCGGCATCGCAGCGGGCAGCCCTGCACCCATATCACGGCGCGCTCGAACGGGCCGAGAACCGAGACCGGCGAGACGCGTTTCAGCACGCGCACGCGCTCCGCGTCCGCGATTTCGACGATCTTCCCGGATGCGTTCCTGCGCTCCACTGCGGCATTCTACCCCGCGGCGAAGTATAATCGCCGGCGTGTATCCCCAGCCCGGCTCGCCTGCGCTCAAGAAGGCCCTTGCGGCGGGACTGACCGCGGCGCTGGCGTTTCTGCTTGTCGAGTTTTTCTCGCTTTTCGGCGCGTTTGACATCGTGGAAAACGCGATGCGCGATATCAGGCTGGCGAACCGCGGCCAGCAATCGCCGCCGGCGGAAATACTACTTGTCAATTTTCCGGACTGGCCGGTGCCGCGCAGCGAAATCGCGGAAGTCGTGAGCGCGCTCGCGGGAGGCGCGGCAAAGACAATCGCGCTGGATATCCTGCTCGACTATCCCACCTCCGAAGAGGACGACCGGGCGCTCGAAAGCGCTATCGCGGAGGCGGGCAACGTGATTCTCGGCCAGGAGCTTCTTTTCGGAGAAGGCCCTGCGCCCGCCGCGATACCGCCGCTTGAGCGGTTCGCCTCGAACGCGTGGGGCGTGGGATTCACAAACCTGGTGCGCGACCCTTACGACAAGGTGGTGCGCGAGGCGCAGCTTGTCGCGGGCGCGCGAGGGGAATACGCTTCGCTGGCCGCGCTCGCGGCCGCGCACGCGCGAGGCGCGTCGTCGCCATCAACGGTGTACCGCGGCGCGGCTTCCGTCACGATCGCGGACGCGAAAATCCCCACCTCGCCATCGCACCGCATCACAATCGGCTACTTCGGCGGGCGCGACGTGTACGATCCCGAAACGGGGGAAAGTTATGTCTATACAAGCGAAATCGTGCGGAACATGCGCGAGATGGGGATGCTGTTGCCCGACATTTCGCCGTTTACCGGCAAGGTCGTCTTGCTCGGCTCGCTTTCCCAGCACACGCGCGACCTGCACAAAACGCCTTTCGACGAAGCCGCTGGCGAAGCCGCGCAGGCCACGCCTGGATTGATAATCCAGGCAAACATAACCGGGAATCTGCTTTTTCCGAGTCGCATAATCCGCGACGCGCGCCAATTCCAGATGCTTTTCGCCGCGCTCTTCGCTTTCGGATTCGCGATTATTTTTTTCAGCCTGGACGTGAAAGCGTCCATCGCGCTGGGCGCGGTTGCCACCGCGGCCGCGATATCCGCGCAGTATTTCGCATTCCCCTCGGTCTCGCTTTCGCTCGTCGCTCCGACGGCCACCTTGCCGCTGGTCTTCATCGGCTCGCTTTACTGGCACTGGCTGGCGGTCGCGCGCAACAGGGAGCACGTGCGCAACATTTTTGGATACTACGTCTCGCGCGACCTTGCAAAGAACATACTCGAAGATCCGTCCCTCATACGCATGGGGGGGGAGCGCATCGAATGCACGTTCCTTTTCTGCGACATCAACAAATTCAGCACGATTTCCGAGGCGCTTGAGCCGGAGGAAGTCGTCGGAATGCTGAATCTCTTCTTTACGGAAATGCACGAGGCGGTGCAGGCATACGGCGGATGGCTGAACAAGTACCTGGGCGACGGGCTGCTGGCGGTTTTCGGCGCGCTTCAAAAGGAGGAAAAGCATGCCAACCGCGCGGTGCTTTCCGCGGTGGACATGCGCTTCCGGATGGAGCGCGTGCGAGACGCGGTTCGCGCGCGCTACGGCGTCGAAAATTTCGGCGCGACCATCGGCGTTCACACCGGGCCGGCGAGCGTCGGTAACATCGGCTCCCCGCAAAGGATGGAATACACCGTGATAGGCGACGCGGTCAACGTTTGCCAGCGGATTGTCGAGGAGGCGAAACGCCAGGGCGTCGCCGTGGTGGTGACCCAGGAAACCAAGGCCGATCTGGACGGAATCGCAGAGCTTTCCGAAATCGGCAGCTTCACGGTGCGCGGCCGCTCGCAACCGGTCGTGATTTACCGGGTCGGCGAGCTGTCGGGCGCCGGCTCACGCGCGCGCGCGATGAACGGCAGGGCGGACAAAGAACTCGGCATCTGACGCTCCCCGAAAATCGCGCCCCTCTTGCGGGTATAATTCGCATGTCTTGTCCCGGAGGACACCATGTTTCGATTGATTCTGACTGCAGTCGGCGGACTGCTCGTTTACGCGTCCGCGGTTTTTCACGCGCCCCTGGCCTTTTCCGCGGAAAAGGAGATACTCGCGTTCGTCGTCAGTTTCAACGGGAACGTAAAGGTTGCTGGCGTGGACGCCGAGCTTGGCATGCCTGTGCGCCTCGACGACACCATCAAAACGGTTGCGGGCGCAAATGCCGCAATCGTTCTGCTGGACGACAAGCTTTACAAGATCGGCGAGTCGAAAACCGTGAAAATCACTTCCGGACTGGTTTCCGGCGACCGCTCCAAGCTGCCGAAAAAGAACGGCACGTGGGCTATCCTGCTGAAGAAATTCCAGGACAAGCTCAAGGCCGAGCGCGACATGAACCAGTACGGCGCGATACGTTCCGGCAGCTTCGACGGGCCGGTTACGGGCGCGGCGCGCGGCGACGTCGCGGCGCAGGTGACTAGCACCAGGCGCGATTTGGGCCTGGATGAGAAGAATCCCGCATACTTTCTTGTCGGCGGCTCGATATGGGAATACTACGGCTACTACACCGACGCGAGGAGCATTTACCAGAACGGGCAGCTCCGCTTCCCTTCCAACGCGGAACTCGCCACCGCGGTGATGATTGTAAATGCAAAAATAAAGGGCGCCTGACGCACCCTTTTGAATTGCTCCTTTTGCATTCCGCTTCGGGCTAGCCCGCCGCCGTTTCGTACCGAATCTGCTCCTCCTCCAGCGCCCGCGGGAAGAGGATGTTGTTCTCCTTGTGGATGTGCAGGTGCAGGTCGAGTTCCATCTCCCGCAGCCCGTCAAGCGCGGCGCGGTAAGTGCTGCAGGCGTCCTCCGGCACAGCGTAGCCGTTCGTCAGTTCGCTCAGCTTGCGCAGCGCGTCGCCTGCGTTGTCGTGCTCCTGCAGCATCACGCCAATCGGCGCCTGAAGACTTCCGCAATGGAACTGCGGCACCCCGCCGGTCGCTTCCATCTGGCGGATGAACGGGAAAAGCACCTGTTCTTCCTTCAACAAGTGAGCTTCTATTTCGGCGCGCAGCCCCGCATATACGCGCACCACCTGCGCAAGCTCCGGATGGTTCTCGCCGTGCGCCTTGAACGTTTTGTCCAGAAGCTCGGTCAGCCGCGGCACCTCACGCTTCATGAATACGTGGTGCGTTTCCTCGATGTGGTCGCACAGACGCGAAAGCGGCATGCTGCGGTAGTCCGCCCCGTCGTCCTCGCCCGCCGCGGGCGCGGCATCGGATTCGGCGATCGCCGCGGCGACCTCGTCGGGATCCAGTCCTTTCGCCGCGCAGGCGTCCGCGAACGGTGTTCCGCCGCCGCAGCAATAGTCTAGTCCGTAGCTTTCCAGGACGCGGCTGCGTCCTATGCGCTCGGCCACGATTTCGCCTACGGTAAGATTAAAGTCGATTGTGTTGTTCACGATGTTCCTCCTTGGAATCAAACAACGGGCGCCGTTCCCTGGCACCCGCATGTTTATATCGGTATTCTGGTACTGATATACCTGAATTGCGGGCTTGTGAGAGATGTAACGAGCGGGAATTGATAACATAATATACGGTCGATCTCGATGCCGGCGTTCAATTCATCAACTTTTGCCATATACGCCGCCGGTCTTCAGAGCAACGTTCACCGAATCAACCTTTGAAACATATACCGCCGCTCTCTTGAGCGGCGTAGAGACCTACCTTACCCCGATCTGGAGATAGGGGGTATATTTCCTGCTTGGATTACGGGCCGGCTCGTCCCGGCCATTCTCCTTTTTGCCGGCTCCCATTCAAACTTGACGAAACCGGGGTATAATGTGTCCGCGTGGAGGGCGCGCTTTTCCGCCCTGTCCCGCGCCTGCACATTTACATGGGGGTGTATGGATTCGACGGATGGGATGCACGATCGGCTGCGACGCCCGGCGGCTGGACGCCGGGTCAACAACCCCAGCAAAACATAATCGCCAACCGCGATTTCGCTCTCGCCGCTTAACATAGCGACGACCGCGCACCGCGCCGGGCCCCTGGGGCTCGGATGCGCGGCCAGATCCAGGGGATGCCGCGGAGAACGCCCGGCATCCGCGAAAGATTAAGGGCTGCCCGCCCGGAGGTGTCGTTTGCGGCTTCCGAAGGGCGTTAAGATTAATCCGCAGACTACCGCCGTAGACGCCGTCCCGGGTGCCCGTTCGGACGGGGGTTCGATTCCCCCCACCTCCATTGTGTTTGTACCACTAACCATCTTGTCTAACGCTCTTTTGGAATTCGTTAATGGTGTCGATCGGGCGTTTTCCCATGTTGCGGTAGCCATGGTGTGGACGCTCGTTGTTGTAAAAGATCAGCCATTCGTTCAGGTCCCTTTGCAGTGAATCCACCGATTCGTAGAAGCGCTCCCGGAATTTCAGGCGGAAGAATTCGTCCAGCACCGTGCGGTTGAATCTCTCCACGAAGCCGTTGCTCTGCGGCCGCCTCACTTTGGTTCTCTTGTGCTCGATGTCGTTCAGGGCCAGGTAGAGCTCGAACGGATGGTTGTCCGTTCCGCAGAACTCCCGGCCGTTGTCGGTGAGAACAGCCTTCACCGGGACGCGCCACTTCCTGTACTGCGGAAGCACGTCGTTGTGGAGCACCGCAACGCTGCAGACGGGAAGCTTGCCGGTGTGCAGAAAGCCGAAGGCGTAGCTCCCGTAAGTATCCACAACCGCCTGAAGATAAACCTTGCCCACCCCTTTCAGGTATCCCACGTAAAACGCGTCCTGGGCCAGAAGCTCTCCCGGCTGCGAGGTCGTTTCGGCGGAGTTCAAGATCAACTTCATGCGCCCGGCTGCCGGCGAGCGGTTCCTGGCGACGGGCAAAGTGGAGAACGCCGGAAAAACCCTGACCGTCTGCACGGGCCAAGTCCGCGCTTTTTCGGGGGACGCAAGCAAGGTAATCGCGATCATGCAGGCGACGATTGTGAATGTTCATCCGTGATTGTGAATTGGCGGTTTACGCATTTGCCACGCGGCGGTGAAGCGCAACCGGCGGCGCGTACTCGCGCCGTGCGGTATAATTTTCACGGTGTCAACCGCGACCAAAGCAGACTTTTCCGCGCAGCTCGACAGCCTGGTAAGCCAGATCGTCGAGGCGGTGCATCCCGTCAGGATAATCCTCTTCGGCTCGGCGGCGCGGGGAGAGATGGGGCCGGACAGCGACTTCGACCTGCTAGTCGTCATGCCGGACGGGACGCCGCGGCGAAAAACGGCAAGGCACCTTTATAGAGTCGTGGAAGGCGGCGGCGCCGCTAAGGACATCCTGGTTACGACGGTCAGCGAGCTTGCAAAGTATGCGGATAATATCGGCTTGATTTACCGCACGATTCTTCGCGAGGGCAAAACCGTATATGAATCCTGAATCCGGCTCGCCAGCGGATTGGCTTGTTATCGCTCGCAGCAATCTGAATCTAGCCAAGGTGGAACGCCCCGAGGGCGTTTGCATCGAGGAGCTGTGCAACGGCGCTCACCAGTGCGTGGAGAAATCGCTGAAAGCCGTAATTTTATCCTTCGGCGTGGAACCTCCCTGGGTACACGATATTGAAGCGTTGGCAGGGAAAGTAGCCGAATTCACCGAATTCCCGGCGGAACTTGCAGCCGCGTTTTCCCTAACCGACTACGCCACGACATTAAGGTATCCGGGCCCGGACAGAGATGCGACCGAGCAGGATTTGGCTGAGGCGATTGAATTGGCGGAAGCCGTTTTTGCCTGGGCTTCGACAGTTATCAAAGACCAAACCTAAACTGGCACTTCAACTTCTCCCCAACTCCCGCCCCAAATCCGCCGGCCGCGTGTACATCTCGATATTCCCCTCCGCGTCGCGCGGCCATTCCTCCTTTGGCTTGTCCCAGTACAGCTCCACGCCGTTGCCGTCCGGATCGCGCCGCCATGGCTTTTGCCTTTCGATTTTCGCCTCTTCGCCGCGGTACAATTCGTATCTTCATTTTCACCTCCGTTTCAGGGGAAGGGTATGCCGCACCAGCCGCAATTGGGTAACGGAATGGAAATCGCGCCGGCGGAATTGGCGGCGCGCATCGAGGGAGGCGCCGCGCTGCAGGTGCTTGACGTGCGCGCGCCGGAGCGGCTGGCCGCTGGCAAGGTGGACGTCGCGCCCCCCGCGCGGTTCGTAAACGTGCGCGGCTCGCAGGTGGTCGAAATGGACGATCCGTCCGCAGCGGGGCTGGACCGCTCGCTCCCCGTCGTGACGGTGTGCGGGCGCGGTCACGACAGCATGCGCGTCGCGATGCACCTGTGCGAATGCGGATTCGATGCGGTGTCGCTTTCGGGCGGGATGGCGGCGTGGAACCACGTGCTTGTCGCCCGCGAAATAGCTCCGCCGGATGGATTCGACCGGCTGCTCCAGTTCGACCGGATCGCGAAAGGCTCGCTTGCATACCTGCTGATATCCGGCGGAGAGGCGCTTGCGATAGACATTCCGCGCGAGTTTGGCGAAATCGAAAAAGCCGCGGGGGAATCGGGCGCACGGATAATTGCGGTCGCGGACACGCACGTTCATGCGGATTACATCAGCGGCGCGCCCGCGCTCGCGGCGAAGCTGGGGATTCCGTACTACCTGCATCCGGCGGACAACGCGTACCCGTACGACGGCACGCCGGGCAAACTGGATATTGCTCCGCTCTCGGACGGATTCGAAATCAAGGTCGGAAACGGGATCGTGCGCGCGATTCATACTCCGGGGCACACCGAAGGGAGCACTTGTTTCGTTGCAGGCGATGGCGCGTTCACGGGCGATTTTATGTTTATCGCATCCATCGGGCGCCCGGACCTGGCGGGAAAGACGCGGGACTGGAGCGAGGATTTGCTCGCGAGCATCGATCGCGCGAAGCGGGAGTGGCCGGAAGGGCTGCGCGTTCTGCCCGCACACTACGGTTCGGAATCGGAGCGAAACGAGGACAGGACAATCTGGCGCACATTCGGCGAAATAAAATCTGGCAACGCACACCTGTCGGTTTCAGATCCCGATGCGTTTTTCGAATGGGTCGAAAGCCGCATCTCCAATCCCCCTGAAGCTTACAGGCAGATTAAGGGAATAAACGCCGGCCTGTTCAAGGTGTCCGAAATGGAAGCGGACATCCTGGAAGGCGGCAAAAACGAGTGCGCGCTGGGATAATCTTACAGCGCGCGATAAAACAGGATTATGACGGAACTATTCCGTCCCGCACTTCATCAAAGATGGGGGTGACAAGATGAAGCTGTCGAATTTGGCTTTTGCAGTTTTGATTATCTGCTTATTGCTGCCGCTCCTTTCCTGCCCCAAACGGCCGGGTGAGTTCGTGGGCAAGGACTACGAGATGATGAAGGGAGCGAAGCGCATTTCCCGGCTTATCGACGAATACTTCCGCGACGTCGCCGAGTATCCGGAGTCGCTGGAGCAGGTAAAACAATATCTTCTTCCGAACGAAAAATGGCCGGAGAATCCGTACACGAAAAAGCCGATTGCGGACACCGGCAGCCGCAACTTCGATCCCGCTGCATCGGTCGGGATGGTCTACTACGAGCGCATCTTCCGCGACGAGCAGCAGGTGAATTACAACCTTCACGTCTTCGGCGACCGCGGAAAGCTTTACATAATCGGCAACACCGCGTTCGGACAGAAGGAATAGCCGGTTATTCCGAAAACGCAAGCTCCCTTACTGAAACCTAATCGAGCGGGAGCGGAGGCTACCAGCTCCAGAATTCGCCGGACATCACGTAGTTCGTCTGACCGGAGTTGACGAAACAGCGCAGGTAATAAGTGCCGGGTGAATCCAGCCAGTAATCTATCTCCTCGTAATCGCCGTCCATATAGGAAGAGTAGATTTGGTTTAGCGATGAGTCGAAAATCTCCACCTGCAGGTTGGCGAGATTGAAGTTGTATTCGATGTAAAAGTAAATTTCGCCGGGATCTGTAATCTCGAATTCAAACCAATCCTCGTTGTCTCCGTTGTATCCGCCGGCTCCCAAATTGCCGGTCACCGTATCCGAATAGAACGGGAATGCCGGAAGCGCGTCCGCTTCCGTCGAGTCGTCGTTGTCCTCGGTTTCGTAAAACGGCCCGACGATTATTCTAATGCTGGCCGAGGTATACGCGCCCTCCTCGTCAATCACTTTGAGCGTCGCGTTATAAATCCCCGCGTCATCGTACGAATGGGATATCGTCGGATCGCCGGGCGATTCTTCATCGTAAATGCCGTCCCCGTCGTAATCCCACATGTAATTGACAATCGGGCCTCCGTCCGGGTCGTAGCTTGCGGAAGCGTCAAAATCCACCGCCAGCGGAGGCGAGCCCCAGATCGGATCGGCTGTGAAATCCGCTACGGGCGGATCGCCTGGGATTAATTCCGCCGTTATTTCGTAATCAGAGAATTCCTCAAAACCACTGTTGAAAACCGCTATATAGTATTTGCCCGGATCCGGCAGGAACGCCTGAAGCTCTATGTCTCCGTCGCCGTCCCTGTCGTAATCTCCTGCGATCCAGTCTTCATTTGAGTTGATTACGTAGGCTTCGGTGTTCGGTGCGGTCATTTGCTCGAATTCGATAAAGAGATTAATGCTTCCGGATTCATCGGTTTCGAAACTAAAGAAGTCTTCTGTATCGCCGTCGTAACCATCATAGCCGCTGCCCCAGCCTATGCTGCCGTTGACCAAGGGCGACGGGAACGGCAAATCGGGCAACGGATTGGCTTCATCCATCCAATCGTTATCCTCGATTTCGAAATACTGCGGATTGCCGACAACTATCACCTTGGTGTCTATATCCGGCGCGCCCTCGTCGTCGGTCACGCGGACCGCCGCGACATACACACCTTCGGACGTGTATTGGTGCGAAGCAACCGGACTGCCCCCCGTGTCCTCGTCCCAAACCCCGTCGCCGTCGAAATCCCATTCGTATTTGACGATGGCTCCTCCGTCGGGATCGTAGCTTGCGGCCGCGTCAAAATCCACGTCGAGCGGCGGATCGCCGTATGCGGGCGCTGCGACTATGTCGGCGACTGGAAGCTGGCCCGGATAAAACGCCCCTTCCAATTCGTATTCGGTCCATTCGCCCGTGTTCATCCCAACCGAAATATAGTAGGTATTGGGATTGTCTAAATACACCACCAGGTAACCGTCTCCGTCGCCGTCCCAAGAGCCGCCGTAATAATTCCAATCCCCGTCGTAAATGTCGAAATATGCCGTACCATAGTCGGTGCCGTATGTAAGCAGGAATTCAACAGCGCCTGCCTCTGTTGTTGCAAACGAAAATACATCGTAGTAATCGCCGTCGTAACCCGGATAATCCAAACTTGAACCTACGCTGCCGTTCACAAGCGGAGCCGGGAAAGGAAATGCCGGAAGCGGTGTTGCCTGGTAAAACTCCTCGTTGTCTTCAACTTCGTAAAACGGAGTTCCAACATATACAAGAGCGGAGTCGGTTGCGGCTGCGCCTTCGTCGTCAGTTACCCGGACGGTCGCAAGATAAAATCCATCGTCCGCATAAATGTGGTTGGTTATGGGCGTACCGCCGGTATCTTCGTCATAAATTCCGTCGCCTTCGAAATCCCATTCGTACTTGACGATGGAGCCGCCGTCGGGATCATAACTTGCACCGGCGTCCAATTGAACGTCAAGCGGTGCCTCGCCGGACGAAGGTTCAGCCACGATATCTGCAACCGGTTTGACCCCCGACACGCGCGAGCCGGTGATTATGTAATCGCTGTATCCCCACCAACTGTATAACCAAACGTAGTAAGTGCCTGGATTTGTCAATCCCACTTCGGCGAATGCGATACCGTTGTCGCCATTGCCGCCGCCGTAATAATTCCACATTTCGTCGTACACGTCGAATCCAAGCCCGCAGGTTTCCCAGTCATACAGAATTGTCAGCGAAACCGTGCTGGCCTCGGTTATGGCAAAAGAAAACGCATCCGAACTGTCCCCGTCGTAGCCCGGGTAATTGCCTTCGGGATCGTCGTTGCCGATGGAGCCGGACACCGTGTTGCCCGAGAAGTCGAACGCAGGCAGCGCGTTCGCCTGCGGAAGGTCGTCGTTGTCCTCCGTTTCGTAATACGGATTCGCTCCCGCGCGCACAATCGTGTGCGCTGTGTCCTTTTCCCCTTCGTCGTCCGTTACTCGAACAGTTGCGGCATAAACGCCCGGCGCGTTGTAAATGTGGGAAGCCGTCCATGATGCGCCAGATTCGTCGTAAACGCCGTCGCCTTCGAAATCCCACTCGAATAACGTTATCGCCCCTCCGTCAGGGTCGTAGCTGTTTCCGGCATCAAACGAAACATTTAGCGGCGGATCTCCCGACTTTGGATTGGCCTGAATATCCGCGAATGGAGGACTTGATGCACCTCCGGTGGAATCCACAGTAAACGACCAGGTTGTCGCTTCGCTTTCGGCGTAAACCGCAATCCCGACGTAAATGCTGCCGGTTGGCGAAACCGCGTCGAACGCGAATTCGATCGGCCAATCCGGCGGACCTGGATTTTCAAAAAACGGACCGAAGCTTATCCATCTTGGCGGTCCATCCCAGCTCACCACGTAAATGTAAAAGGAGCTTCCCGGCGCAGGCTCTATTTCTGCGGCGAGGGAAAGATCGGTATCGGCGGCATGCCCGTCGAACCTGTACACGGCGAAGCCCAAAAATCCGACGTCTTCGATATCGGAGGAATCGCTTATCGCCGTAAGGGTGTGCGAATCGAAATCCTCTTCATAGTTGTTCATCGTCGGGCCTTTCATCCACTCCTCGTCGCCAAGAAGCGTATTCGGCACGGCGCTCGGCTTGCGGGCGGCATCCCGCGCGGCCTGCATCGCGGTCTGCGAGTTTTCGTAATCCACGATTGCCTTCAGCGCATCCGAGAGCGAGCCAACCGTATTGTCGGAGCCGCCTGCCTGTTGGTCGGAGACTGGGCCGGACGGAATAGGAGCGGGAGAGCTTAGCTTCCTGCCGCCTCCACAGGCGTACATCGCAAACGCAAGCACGAGCACGACAACAGCAATCAGATTCCTTTTCGCCATTTCAAACTCCATGCCGGTTTATTTCTTCCGGTTCCGGCTCCGGAAAAAATCAAGGTTGACGAGATAATTTGCCGGCCGTTTAAAACGGAGCCTTGTATATCCAATAACTCATCGCAGGATCGGGCCACCCGTCGTACTGACCGGTTACTTCGATTAACGAATCGAATTCGCCCCATATCAAGTTTCCGGCTGTCGACACGCTCCATCCGGTGGCCGGGCTGGGCGAAACGCCCGCTCCGAAATCGAACAGCATCGAAGGATGCTCCGTGATTTCGTTGTCGTCGGTGTCCCACGCGTGGAACTGGACTGCGGTCGTGCCCACTGGGAACACCCACGGGTCGGCCTGCGTCCCCGAACCGCCGGTCGCGCCGTCCACGGTCAGGCGGTCGAGAACCGGAACTCCGCCTGTGGTCACCGTAAATTGCGCCTCGCAAGAGTCCGCGTTCGCCGGATTGCCGGATTCCTCGACCGTGATCGTCGAATCGTATTCGCCTTCCTGCATTCCCGCGGCCGAGAAATCGGCGGTAATCTGAACTTCAAGCCCGGCGCCCAGAGTGCCGGATGAGGGATCGAAGGTAATCCACGGATCGTCCGCGAACGCCTCCCAGTCAAGGTCGATATTTCCGTCGTTCCTTAGGGTGAATACCTCGGAGTCCGAGCCGTCCTCCGGCGCGGTCGCGGAAATCGAATCCTCCAAAATGCTGACGACCGCGCCGAATTCGTTGACGGTGAAAAACACGGGGCAGCTGTCGAATCCCGCAATCGAATCCAGCGCGATTCCGCCGTTGTACACGCCCGGAAGCAGGCCGACTGCCGAAAGCGTCACGGTCACCTGGGTAATCGAATGCGCGCCTGTCGTGTCCGATGCGGGATCCGCCGCGAGGAACGCGCCGGTCAGGTCGAGCGACCAGTCGATCGGACCGTCCGTGTTGTTTCTTACGCGGATCGTCCTTTGAATTTCGGTGTCCACAAGCGCCGTAGCGGTGATGGACGGCTCCATGATTTCGATATCCTTAAGCGCGCCGCCGATGGCCACCACGTTGCTCATCTCGCCAGTGTTGCCTTCGCCGTCCGCGGGCTGAACCGCGCCATAATCGCCCCAAGCTGGCTGCCATTCCAGCTCGAAGTGCGGCGGCCAGCTGTCGATAACATCTCCGAACGGCACTCTGGCGACTTCGGTGAACGGCCCCGCCTCATCATCGGCAGCAAAGACTATGTACTCGGCGACTGTGGACTGCCAATTGAGCGCGATGGGAGTCACGTCGGAAATCCCCACTTCGTTCGAATGATCGCCGTCTATCCAGGATTCGTGAGCGTCGTCGCCTATTCCGTCGTCGCAAATCGCCTGCCAGTTCAGCGCGATCGGGGTGACATCCGAGATGCTCGTCTCGCCGTTCGCGTCGTAATCCGCCGCGTTTACGTACGTCCAAATGATGAATCCCGTGCCCGTATCGTAGCTCAAATCTTCAACCCGGCTTCCGGTTCGAGACGGGATTCGTCCGGTGTCGCCGTAGCGCGCGGCTAGTTCGGATTCAAGCTGCAGCTTGAGCGAATCGAAAACCGCGGGATCTGCGCCTTGGGGAGGCGCGGCGTTGCGGATTTCGGCCAGCGCGGCGGACAGAGGCGTCGAGTGTCCGGCTCGTGCGTATTTCTGATGAGAATAACCGGCGCATCCGGCAAGCGCAGCTAACAGCGCGAGCGCAGCAAGCAAACAAAAAAATAACGGCCCGATTAACGACCGTTGCGAAAGCTCCCTTTTCACATCCTTTCTCCAATGTGCAAAACCAATCGGCGTGTTCCCGACAAGTTGCACCAACCTCCGGGAAGGTGACCGCTCGCTGGTATTATACCCCGCTTGAGTCCCTATTACGCGCTTTTGTAAGGTACCACTGGCGCGGAATTTGCGCGCATCCACATTCGGGTACCGGAATACCCGTTAATCGGAGCGCGGCGGCGCGGCGAGATGATCGGCCCGTATTCGTCCCGCTGGAAAATCCCCATCGCCGTCATTATAGACCCGGATTCCGGCATTTGGTTCGCGGAATTGCATAGCTGCCAATATGGAGGCATTTGATTTGCAGCCATTGGGGGCGGCGCTCCTCGGATTGGCTTGCCTTGCACTTGCCACGGTTTCCATTGCGTTCCGCCGAGGCTGAAGCCTCGGCTCCTTGTAGATATTGTTTCCAACCCTCGACTCGGCAACTCACAACTCGGCAACTCACAAATCGGCAACTCACAACTCGGCAACTCTCAACTCGGCTACTTTTTTCTGTTGCATTTCCCGCGATCTGGGGTAAAATGCGCAATCCACGGCATGCGGGCTGACCGCATCACCGGGGAAATCCATCCAAAGGAGGACGGCTTGATGAATTTTGCGCTTTGCATCCCGAAGCGGCCCGCGGCCGCGCCCTGCCCTGTTTTCCCGCACTCTTACAGCATCGTTCTCCCGGTTCTCCCAATCCCAGGGGGCGGCCCGTCCGGCTAGGCGCTTGCGCGCAGGCCAGGTTCCGCCCTCCGGCAACGGAGGGTTTTTTTTTGCCCGGATTCATTTATGTTCGGGACTAATTTCATTCGGAGAAAGGAAGTGACCAAGTACGATTTGTATGACGGAACCGTGGGGCTTCGGCCCGTCGCGGATTCCGACGTTGATTTCCTCTGGAAGAACGATTGCGAGCCGGTCGCGTACAACCGTACGAACCTGTGCCCGCGCTCGTTCATCGCGAAGCAGATGGAGAAGGGCGGCTTCTGGGACGACAAGACGAAGTTGTTCATCGTCGAAATCGAGCGGGACGGCGCGGCCGTTCCGATCGGCGACATCGGCGTGCATTTCCGCGACGTCACCGGCGAGTGCGAAGTCGGGACGAAAATCTCCGCCGCGTACCGCGGCACGGGCGCGGGCACGCGCGCGAAGATGCTGCTCGTTGACTACCTCTTCCGCGCGTTCCGGATCGAGCGCGTGTCCGCGTCGACGCATGTGGAAAACGCGCCCGCGATCCGGTCGCTCGAAAAGTGCGGATTCAAGCGCGAGGGAATCGCTCGCAATATCCGGTTCATTCACGGCAAGTATTGTGATTTCTACAACTATGGCATGACGCGCTCGGACTACAGGGCGGCGAAGCGCGATTGGAAGTTGTACGGCAACACCGATCCCGTCGAACCGCGCGAAGTCCCCGATTCCGAAAAAGCGCAGACGCGGCTTGTCGGCAAGCTAATCGCGATACGTCCGACGGAAAAAGAAGACGGGATATTTCTCTCCAACCTTTGGTCGCAGCCGTATCCGTATCTCGACCACGAAATCTGCACGCTCGACGACTACAACAAGTGGTACGACGAGGGCGATTTCTGGGGCGACACGAACCACACATTCGTCATCGAAACGCTGGACGGCAAGCCGCTGGGCCAGGTGGGAATGTGGGGATACGACAAGCGCAACGGCGAGGCCGAGGTAGGCACGCTGCTTGTGGACGTCGCGGACCGCGGAAAAGGTTACGGCACCGAGGCGAAACTTCTGGCGATGGGACACGGATTCGACGTGTGGCCGATAAACCGCATCTACGCCGGGACGAGCCAATACAACCGCGCGGCGCGATGCTCGCTTTTGCGCGCTGGGCTGCGGTTCGAGGCCGTGTTCTCCGGCGTCGAGGAAGGCCGCCGTCCGCCTTCGGGCGCGGCGCTATACGGCGTTTCCAGAGAAGAATGGTATGGCGCAAGGGAGGTTCCCGATGCTTAAAGGTGAAAAGGTAATGCTCCGCGGCGCGGCGTCGCCGGACGCGGAAATCGTCGCAGGGCTGTACAACCGGTGCGTCTGGCGCGAGAAGTGGGAATTGGTGCGCACCGCGGACATCGAAAAACAATTGAAGGAAGGCAAATTCGAAGCTCCGTCTCACGACTGGCAGTTGCCGAAAGGCCCGTGGTTCATCGTTTTCGAAGCGGAAACGATGAAAGCTCTGGGTTACATCCACATTCCGGGAGTCCAGGCCCAGCGCAACGCGGCTCGGCTCAAGCCGTACCCCGACCCGGCGGTTCCGCTCGACGAAGAAGCTTGGCTCGAAGCGCTGACGCTCGCGCGTGACTACCTGACCGGCGATTGTCGTATGGATCGCGTGACGATATCTTCGGCCGCGGGCTGGGATCCGCTCATCCCGCTTTATCCGAAACTGGGATTCAACCAAGTCGGCGTTTTCAAGTCTTCGCTTTTCGTTCAAGGCGAAAACGTGGACCAGCTCCAATTCGAATACGTCCGTCCGGTTCCATATCCGGTCACGCGCGTTAATCTATCGGATTTATCCGGCGCGGGCGGCAAGCCGCCGCGCTGGGACAACGGCTAACTCCCTCCGCTTGCATTCTTCGCTGAAAACAAGTATACTATACTTGTGTTCAGTATTGATAACCCGGAGGCGGCCGCCCGATCGTACGCCTGGTATTCGATCGGCGCCGGGATGGACGGGCCGCCGCTCTGGCCGGATGCGGGACGCACGCTTCTTTGGCGGTTCGCGCCCGCGGTCGAGCCGCGTCCGCGGTGCGACTGGCTGGCCGACTTCACCGGCTGCGGACGTGTGTATCCGGACGTGTTCGAGGCCGGGCGCGCGGCGCTGGTTGCGCTGGAGCACGCGTGCGCGCGCGGCGCGGACTCGGCCGCGATGTGCCTCGCTCCCAACGCGACCGTCGCGCGCTTGGTCGTCAAATGGCGGCGCGCTGAATGCCGCGGCGGTCTGCTCGTTCCCGCGGGCGCGGAATCCGAAGCGGTCGCCCCACTTCCTCTCCCCGCGCTTTATTTGCCGGAGCCAGCTTTGGAGCGGCTCCATCGGATCGGATTGCGCCAGCTTGGCGATGTGGCGCGGCTTGAGCGCGGCGCCCTGGATTTGCTCGTCGGCCGCAGGTTCGCCCATATAGCGTTCCACCAGTGCCGCGGCCGGGACGTCTCTCCGCCGAAGCTGGCCGAGCGGCCGCAGGCGATTGTCGAGCGGATGCCCGTCCCCGCGCCCGGCGTCTCGTCGCCGGACGGGCTTGCGCCGTATCTGGAAGTGGTCTGCGACCGGCTTTCGTTCGCGCTGTACAGGGAGGGCGCGATGCGCGCGGTGCGCAGGCTGGACCTCGCGCTGCATTACATAGACGGCGGCAGGCGGTACGCGGGCGCGACTTTGGCCGAGCCTACGCCGTACGCGTGCGACATGCTGTGCGCGTCGCGGGAGCTCGCGGAGCGGGCGCACACTCGGCGCGTGAACGTGGCCGCGGTCGAGATAACCGCGTCGCGGTTCTATCCGTTCGTCGTGCAGGACAGGCTGTTCGTTCCCGCGTCGCGGGTGAAGGGCGAAGCGCTTGAGCGCAGCGTCAACCGGGTGCGCGCGAAGTACGGATTCGAAGCGATAAAAACCGGCCGCGAGCTCGCGGGGGTGGGGGCATGAGCAAACGACTAACGCGATTCCTCCATCATCATTTCCCTGAACCGCAACGCGTTCTTGGCGGCGTACGCGTGCGAGTGGTTGTTGTAGAAGAAGAAAATCTTTTTGAGCATCGCGCGGGCTTCGGTCATCGAGGACTCGACGCCGAGTGTTCTGTCCCAGTCGAAAACCTTGCGTTCCTTCAAAAACACTTCCGCATCGGCGTCGAGCGGGATCGCGGACGCGGACGTTTCGGACGAATCGGCTTCTTTGCGGGACTGGGAGGTACCGCCTCCGAAATTCTGGATTGCGCGGCGGACGACATCCGCCCATTCATTCAATTCAGCGTCGCTGTAATCGTACTCGTACCGCGTCACGTTGTCGCCCGTCCACCAGTTCGCCGAGTTGCGCCCGTGCATCCGCACGTATCCCGTTTCGCCCGTCGCGAGAAAGAACGGCGGCGCGAGTCCCGCGAGCCGCGGCTGGTCAACGCAGGCGAATCCAGTGCCGGTATCCGCGAGCCATTTCAGAATTTCGGGGCGTATCCATTCGTCGTTCCTGAATTCGACGACGAGCGGAAATTCTTTCAGCGCGCCGCGCAGCCATCCCAGGTAGCGCGAGTTTTCGCGGTTGCGGTGGAAGCTGGACGGAAATTGCGCGAGCAGGCATCCAAGCGCGCCCGCGTCCGCGAGCGGCGCGACGCACTGCCGTACCGCCTCCGCCGCGCGCTCGACCGCGGCGTCCACCTCCCATCCCGCGTCCGCGCTGCCCGCGACCGGGCTTCCCGCGTGCGTCAGCTCCTTCGGGAGCTTGACGGCGAAAATCATCCTGCCGCCGGTTTTTTCCACCCATCCCTCGACGGTCTTCGCGCCCGGCAGCCTGTAGTAGGTGGAGTTCACCTCCGCCGCATCGAACACCGCCGAGTACGCTTCGAGCAGCTTCGCGCGGCCCGTGCCCCGCGGGTAGAACGGCCCGATCCATTCGGGGTAGCTCCAGCCCGACGTGCCGATGTGGATTTCCACGGTGGGATTATAAAAGGAATTTTGGGAGTGCGGGAGCTTGCTCCCGACAAAGGCACCGGCAAGCCGGTGCACTCCCACATAAAGGTGCACTCCCACATAAAAACATGATCTCCGGCAACTTCACTCATCTTCATACGCATTCCTGCTATTCGATGCAGGCGGGCGCGAACGTGCCCGGCGAGCTTGTGGACCGCGCCTCCGCGCTGGGAATGCGCGCGCTCGCGCTCACCGACACAGACGGGCTATACGGGATGACGGTTTTCGTCGAGGAATGCAACCGAGCGGGCATTCGCCCCATCATCGGCGCCGCGGTGACCGAGCCCCGCGCGCCCGCCGCGCCCGGCGAACCCGCGCGCGATCCCGCGCCCGCGGCGGGATGGTGGAAGTACGCGGTACTCCTGTGCGAGAACGAAAAGGGATACGAAACGCTTTGCGGTCTGATAACTGCCAGGCATTGCGACGCGGATTTCGAGCTTGTTCCCGCGCTGCGCCGCGCCGACCCGGATGGATTGATTCTGATTTCGCCGTGGGCGGAATTGCTTGATGGTTTGGTGCAGGAATGGCGCGGTAGGATTTTCGCCGAAATAATCCTGACCGATTTCGACGCGGACAGAAAGCGCGCGGCGAAGCTGGCGGACTTCGCGCGCGCGAACCGCATCCCGCTCGCGGCGACCGCCGCGGCGTACTCCGCGAACGGGACGCGCGGCGAGATGACGCGGCACCACGTGCTGCGCGCGATGCGCGAGCTGACCACGCTTTCCGCGCTTCGGCAGGGCGAGGTCGCGCAGCCGGAGCAGAAGATCCTATCCGCCAACGAAATATGGTCGCGGTATTTCCGGTATCCGGACGCGGTGCGCAACGCAGCGGCGATCGCGGAGCGCTGCGCGTTCGCGCCGAACCTGGGCAAGTGGCACTTTCCCAAGTTCCCGCTCCCGTTCGGGCTGTCCGAGTGGCAGTATTTTCACGACCTTTGCTTAAGCGGGCTGAAAGCGCGGATTCCGGACGCGGGCTCGCGTTATTTGAACCAGCTCGAATACGAAATCAGGATAATCGCCGACGGGCGTTTCATTCCGTATTTCCTGATTTTGCACGATATCGTGGCCTGGGCGCACTCGCGGGGGATGTTCACGATAGGGCGCGGCAGCGCGGCGAACAGCCTGGTCGCGTACGCGCTGGGGATTACCGACGTAGACCCGATAAAGCACGACCTCTTCTTCGAGCGGTTCCTTAACCCGGAGCGCAAGAGCCTGCCCGACATAGACATAGATTTTTCGTGGAAGGATCGCGACCGCGTCTACGAATACATCTACAACAAATACGGCGGCGACCGCGTCGCGAACGTTTGCACATACGTCACGTTCCAAGCGAAAAGCGGCTACCGCGAGGTGGCGAAGGTTCTCGGATACTCCGACGCGCAAATCACGCGGATTACGAAGATGCTGTCGGGATTGCGCGGCCGGCAACTCGAATACATCGGCGACCCGGAGTTCGACGCCAATCCCGCGGTAGCCCAGCTTCGCGACGAGCCGCACGCGCGCATCATCGACATCGCGAAAGGCATCGCGGGATTTCCGACGCATCTTTCGGTGCACTGCGGGGGCGTAGTAATCGCGCCGGGAAAGCTGTCGCGGTTCCTCCCGGTGCAGCCGACGGCGAAATCCGGGATCATGCTCACGCAGCTGGACATGTGGGGTGTCGAGGACGTGGGGCTTGTGAAGGTGGACATCCTTTCGCTGCGGGCGCTCGAAACCGTGCAGCAGACGATTCGCGATGTGAACGGAAGGCTGGAGATAAATCCGCAGGACGTGGACGCGATTTACGGCGACGAGCGCACGAAAGCGCGGATGCGCGAGGCGCGGACGATCGGCTGTTTCGACATCGAAAGCCCGGGAATGCGCGAGCTTTATTTCCTAACGAAATGCCAGAGCTATCCCGAGGCGACGATAAACACGAGCGTGATCCGGCCCGGCGCGGCCGGAACGGGAGCGAAGGAGCAGTACGTCCGGTGCAGGCTGGGGCTGGAGAAGGCGAACTACCTTCTGCCGGAGCTAGAGCCGGTGCTGCGCTCGACGTACGGCAAGCTCGTCTTTCAGGAGCAGGTGATGCAGGTCGCGCACGATATCGCCGGGATGAGCTGGGCCGAGGCGGATACGTTCCGCCGCGCGATGAGCGGGAAGGAGCGCAGCCTGCGCGGGGGCGAGCTGATGGCCGTGGCGCTCGTGGATTTCAGGCGGCGGTGCGCGGAGCGCGGGATTCCGCGCGACGCGGTGGAGCAGCTCGCGGAGGAGCTGCGCAGCTTCGCCGGGTACAGTTTCTGCAAGGCGCACGCGGCCGCGTTCGCGCGCGTGAGCGGGCTCGCGGTCTACCTGAAAGAGCATTTTCCGGCGGAGTACATGGCCGCGGTGCTCTCGAACGGGAGCGGAATTTATTACATAACGAGCGGGCCGCAGGCGTACGTCAGCGAGGCGCGGCGGACGGGGGTGGCGGTGCTCCCGCCGGACGTGAACAAAAGCGAGGACAGGTGGGTTGCGGAATACGCTTCCGGAGCGGAGGGGGTGAACGACATACCCGCGATACGGACGGGGCTTCGCTCGATATTCGGGCTGTCGGGCGCGACGCGGGAGCGGATACTGGCCGAGCGCGCGGCGCGGCCGTTCCGCGACGCGGCCGATTTCATGTCGCGCGTGCGGCCGGGCGACGACGAGGCTCGGCATCTTGTGGACTGCGGCGCACTGGACTTTGGGGAGTGCACCGGCTCGCCGGTGCCTTGGGTGGGAGCGAGCTCCCGCACTCCCAAAAAATACAACCGCAACGAACTGCACTGGCTGGCGCAGGTTTCAAATGAAAACTGTAGGGGGGCGGTTTACCCGCCCCCGCCTCAATCTGCGGGCGGGGATAAACCCCGCCCCTACGATTCGGGCGGGCGCACGCAGTGCGCCTCTGCGGCGGCCGTCGCATTGTTCGACGACAAACCTTATTCGCAAATCGCGGTACCGGAGCTGCCCGCTCCATCTGAAAAGGAAATAATGCTGGCGGAGTGGAGGTCGCTAGGATTTTCGCCGCGGGCGCACCCGGTGGAGATATGGAGTGAGGAGCTTGAAGCAGCGGTGGAAAAATTGAGGGAAAAACCGAAACACGCCGCATTTCCTCATAAGGGCGCATCCAAAAACAATTGGGATAATTCAATGCACGCCGCTCCGGAGACCGGCGGTATATCCGGATATTCGAATTCGGGCAGATACAAAGCCCACCCGTACAATTCCAGGAACGGAACAGGCATCCCCGTCATCCTCCAGACGCAGCTTGCGGATTACGTCGGAAGATACGTCATCGTCTGCGGCTACGTTATCGAGGCGCGGCGCACCGTGACGAAGCAGGACCGGCGGATGCGGTTCCTCACGCTCGACCGGCCGGAGGGCGTGATCAACTGCGTGATGTGGCCGGACGCGTACGACCGCGCGGTGGCGATGGGACATCCGGGAGAGGTGGCCGCGGTCCTGGGCCGCGTTGCGGACAATCACGGCAGCCTGTCGGTGGAGGTGGAACGCGTGGAAGTAGTGAAAACGGAACAACATTCAGAATGAGGTTTCTGGGCGGCTAGAGTCTATGTGGACAGGATCGAGATGAAGTAGAATAAATCGTCATGAAATATCGCACATTAGGTTACACCGGCGAGCGGGTTTCCGCTCTTGGGCTTGGCTGCATGGGGATGAGCGACTTCTACTCGGGCCGCGACGACGCCGAGAGCGTCGCCACCATCCACCATGCGCTCGACCGCGGAGTCAACTTCCTCGACACCGCCGACGTTTACGGCTGCGGCAGAAACGAAGAGCTTGTCGGCCGTGCGATAGCCGGGCGGCGGGGCGAAGTGTTCCTCGCCACCAAATTCGGCAACGTGCGTGACGCGGACGGCAACTGGCGAGGCGTGTGCGGCAAGCCGGAATACGTCAAAGCGGCGTGCGACGCGAGCCTTTCCAGGCTCGGCGTGGACTGCATAGACCTTTACTACCAGCACCGCGTCGACCCGGAGACGCCGATAGAGGAAACCGTCGGCGCGATGGTGGAGCTCAAGAATGCGGGGAAAATCCGCTACCTTGGACTGTCGGAGGCCGCGCCGGAAACTATAAAGCGCGCACAGGCGGTGCATCCGATTGCGGCGCTGCAAACCGAGTACAGCCTGTGGACGCGCGACCCGGAGGCGGGCGGTCATCTGGATTTGTGCAGGGAGCTGGGAATCTGCTTCGTCGCGTACAGCCCGCTGGGCCGCGGGATGCTTGCGGGAATGTTCAAGACGGAAAGCGATTTGGCGGAAGACGATGCGCGCCGCAACCACCCTCGCTTCCAGGGCGAAAATTTCCAAAAAAACCGGGCGCTGGTTGAAATGCTTTCGGAGATCTCGGAATCGAAGGGCGTGACTCCCGCGCAGCTTTGCCTTGCATGGCTGCTTCACCGCGGCGAGCACATCGTCCCGATCCCCGGCACGAAGCGGCGCGAAAGACTTGACGAAAACATCGCGGCCGTTCAGGTCGAGCTTTCTTCGGACGAGCTTGCCGCGATTGACGAGGCCGTGCCAGCGGGAATTACCGCGGGACTGCGCTATCCAGAACGCGCAATGGGCGCGGTGAACAGGTAGACTAACGTCCCGCTCCTTCCAAATAGGGAAACGGTTTTGGGGGTAAGGATAATGGCGTCCCGCAGGGCGGGGCTGCGGAGCGTACATGAAATCCTTATATTTGATGGCGGCGATTGCAATTGCAATGGTATTGCATTCATCGCTCGCGGAAGCAAAAGTGACGGGAACAACCTACGAATACGAGCAAGGCGGCGTCCCGCTTGAAGGATGGGTCGTGCGCGAAAGCGTTGCAGGCGGCGCGCGGCCGGGCGTTTTGATCGTGCACCAGTGGCGCGGGCTGTCCGACTACGAGAAAAAGCGGGCGGAGATGCTCGCCGAGCTGGGCTACGTCGTGTTCTGCGCCGACATTTACGGCAAAGGCGTGCGGCCGCAAAATATGGAGGAAGCGGGCGCGCAGGCGGGAAAATACCGCAGCGACCCGGAGTTGTTCCGCGCGCGGCTTAACGCGGCGCTTGACGCGCTTCTGGCGCAAAAGGACGTCGATCCGAAGCGCATCGCCGCGATCGGATACTGCTTCGGCGGGGGCGGAGTGCTTGAGTTGGCGCGCACCGGCGCGAAAATCGCGGGAGTAGTCAGCTTCCACGGCTCGTTCGAAACGAAAATGCCCGCCGCGCCGGGGCAAATCAAGGCGAAAGTTTTGGTGCTTCACGGCGCGGACGACAAGAACATCGCGGGCGATCAGTTGAAGGCTTTCGAGGACGAAATGCGCGCGGCCGGCGCGGATTACCAGATTGTTCTTTACGGCGGCGCGGTGCACGCATTCAGCGACTGGAATGCGGGAAGCGACCCGTCCCGCGGCGCCGCTTACAACGAATCCGCCGACAAGCGAAGCTGGCGGGCGATGCTTGATTTCTTCGAGGAAATCTTCGCGTAATATTAGGTATTGAAATATGCCGCCGGTCTCCAGACCAGCGAACCGCAATTCAATTTACGCAGAACTGGTATTCGGAGCTTTGTTTTTCCGGGAATATTTTGGACTCAAGTCCGCATTCGTGAACCGCACGATTGTGACCGGCATTCCTTTGTACGCGTGACGGAAAAGCCGATCGATGTCGGAATTCGAAAGCGCGACGCATCCGAGCGTCCAGTTCGAGCCGCCTTCCGCGGGCCGCTTGCCGGAGCCGGAGCCGTGAATCAGAATCAATCCGCCTATTGCTGCATCCGCCGGAATTTCGCCCGCGGCCTTCCATTCGCGGAATTCGCTGCGGTCGGTTTCGTTCGGGTAATCGAGAAGCAATCCCCGGTGAAACCGCGTCTGGCCGACGTCGCGCTTCTCCGCGACTTTGTATTTCCCCTCCGGCGTCGCGCCGTCGCCCTCCATCCGCTTGTCGGCTACCGGCTCGAATCCGAGTTCAATTGGCATCGCGGCGACGACCTTGCCGTTAATCGCCAGGTAAAGCGAATACTTGCTTTTATCCACAATTACAGCGTATTTGCCCTTCTCATTCGTCCAGTCGAGCGTTTCCTTCACCCAGGCATCGAATTTCGCGGCAAGCTCCGCCGAGAAACCGTATTCGCGCGGAAGCTCCGCGGGAATTTGATGTGCCGCCGCCAGCAAAACCAGCGGCGCAGCCAAAAGCACAAATGCGCATATCGAACGAAGCACGATGGATGATATCTTGCCGGCGACGGGTTTTCCAGACTATACAAAGAATGCTCGTATCAAGGCTGATTGCCGGTGATTGTACGCGGGCCGGATGCTACAATCCGCTCCGCGAGGCGGCTCTCCGCCTCTATATTTATACGCGGAGTCCGGATTGCAAAACACGATTCGCCTGGCCTGGCTTTTTGGATTTGCGCTTCTGGCGCTGTTGACCGCTCCCGCATGCAAATCGGGCAAAAGCCCGATGCATCCGAATTCAACCGGCGGCAGCGAATCGAATCCCGGCTTAGCAGCGGATGCCGGAGGAAGAACGGTGCTTTCGCTTGTGACGCCCGCATCTTCCGATTACAAAACCGGCGACGAATTCGACGCGGTCTTGAGCGTGCGAAACTGCGAGCCGGTATTCCAGGGCAGCACGAGGATCGTTTTCGATTCCCGAAAGTACCGGCCAATTAAGGCTTCCCGGGGCGCGGGACTTCCGGATGAAACGCTGTCCGTCGCCGGACTGAATCTTGAAGGTGCTGTTCCGTTTTCGTTCACGGCGCTGCCGGGCGGTGCGCAAATCCGGCCGGGCGAAAGCGAGCTTCTGCGCGTCAGATTCCGCGTGATTTCAAACGAAAATCCAAGCAGGCGCTTCGGATTCATGTCCGACCCCGCTTTCATGCAGCTGCGCGATTCATCGGGAAGGCGAATTAGCTTCGACACCGAGACGAGGGAGGCGCAGTCATGAAATCCTCCCCTGCCCTTCTTATTCCGGTTGCCGCGATTTTCGCTGTTCCGGTTTTGTTGCCATGCCATGCTTTTGCGCTTGAGCCGCCCAAGCCCGGAATGATCGAGCGGATGAAGCGCGAAGGTACTTACGCCGAGGCGCTCGAAAACGCGAAAAGGCTCGGCAATTGGGAAGCAAAAGTACCCAAGCGCGGCGCGCTCGAAATCGCTGCATTGAGTCCTCGCGAAATCGCCGACGGAATACTCGCCAATCTCGGCCGCTCGCTCGACGGCAAATCCGCGAGCGAAATCGGCCGCAGCACGTCGCGCGAGCTTTCGTACATCGAATACGACCTTAATCACGACCGCGTCGTGGACGAACGCGACCTGCTGGTTCTCGGATTCGAAATGCCAAGGGACACTGCGGTCCTCCCCTCAATCGGTACGGTCAAGATGTTCTGCCTGCCGATTGAATTCCCCAATTACCCGCATTATTTCACCGAAGAGCAGTTCGACGACGTGCTTTACGGCGACGGCGATCCCGGCGCGCCGTACATAGGCCTGCGACAGTATTATTTGGAGCAGAGCTACGGCCAGCTTCAGATAACGGGCGATGTTTTTTCCTGGCATATGGCCAGCCGGACACGCGACTATTACCATCCCGATCAAAACGAAGGATTGCCGACCGACGGGGAGCGCCAGCGCGAGCTCATTATCGAAGCGCTGACCGCGGCGGACGACGCGGGCGTGGATTTTTCGCAGTACGACAACGACAAGGACGGCCTGGTGGACGGGTTCACGATTCTCTGGACCGGGCCAAACGGCGATTGGGCGACTTACTGGTGGGGATTCGCGATGTGGATGGGCGGATTTTCGCTGGACGGCGTCGAATTCGGAAGCTACTCATGGCAGCCGGAGCGATGGTACTACTTCGGTGAGGAGCCGCCGCTTCCGGAAGTGTGGGATCCCGGAACCGTCATTCACGAAACCGGCCACGGACTTGGGCTGCCCGATTATTACGACTACGATGATTCGGTGGGCGAGCGCGGCGGAGTGGGCGGGCTCGACATGATGGGCGGCTGGGGCGGGCATTGCTGCTTCAGCAAATATATGCTCGGCTGGCTTTCCCCAACGATCACGTTCACGAATCTGCCGGGAGAGCAGCTGGACAAAGTGATTGCAAATCCGGACGCGGTGCTTGCGATGCCATGGTTCGACGGCGTGACGCCGTGGGCCGAATATTTCATGATCGAAAACAGGCAGGCCGAAGGCTCGGACGCAGGGTATCCAAACAGCGGTCTTCTGATATGGCATATAGATGCGCGCGTCGACGAAGGGGGGGGAACGCGTTACAACAACTCGTACACCGACCACAAGTACATCAAGCTTATGGAGGCGGACGGACTGGATGAAATCGAAAACGGTGGGGGAGCGAACGCCGGCGATTATTACACGGAAGGAACTTCGTTATCGCCGGTCACTTATCCCAATTCCAACGACTACTCCGGCGCGCCCACCGGAATCACGGTCAACAACATTTCTCCCGCCGGCGCGGTGATGACGGCAGACATTCTTTTGTATCCGGATTCCGCGCCGTCGGTCGCTATTACTTCTCCGGGGCCGGGAGATACCGTAAGCGGCGGAGAAGTGATTTCAGTAGATGCGGCGGACGACGATTCGATTTCAAAAGTCGAGCTTTTCATCGACGGCGAATGGACCGCGGACCTGACTTCCGCGCCGTACAACTACGCATGGAACACGCGTGTCGAGTTCAACAAATCGGTTGAAATCACCGCGCGCGCATTCGACGGGAACGGCCAGTCCGCATCCGACACGATTTTCGTGACCGTGGACAACGCCGGGGTGACAACGCTTTCCGACGATTTCGAAAGCGGTTTATTCAAGTGGAAAATCCTCAACGCTCCGCGCGAACCCGGCGGGCAATACACCGCATGGGACACGCGAACCAGCCCCGGCGATCCCGCGCCGCTCGGCGCCGGCAACGAGGCTTGGGTGCGCCCGTACGGCGGAGCAGACACCTGGCACAATGCTAACAAGGACAAGCTGCGCAGCCAGCGCGTCGACATATCCGGATTCACGAACCGGATACACATGAAATTTTTCTACCGATCGCGCGATACGTTCGAGGTTTACGCGACCACCGACGAAGGCGCGACCTGGCGGCTTGTGGACAGGGTGCAGCCAAACTGGGGATGGACGCTCTGGAACCGCACTTTCGAATTGCAAGGCACCGGCGCATACATAGAGCTGAGGTACACCGGCTCGGTGCATCCGACCGCGGACGCGGGGCTTGGAGCGAACATAGACGATTTCATGCTCCGGGAAGCGCCGAGCGATCCGCCTACCGCGGCCATCACAAGCCACATCGAAGGCGACGTCATTTCAGGCGATGCAACCTTCACCGCGGACGCATCGGACGACAACGCTGTCGAGCGCGTGTATTTCTATCTGCACGACTGGCTGGTTTCCACTGATGAAGATGCTCCCTGGGAATACACTCGAAATACACTTGACGACGACAACCATCCGAATATCGTCCTGAAGGTGATTTCGGAGGACAACGACGGACTGCCGTCCGAGCCTGCGTCAATCTCGCTCAAGTGGAAAAACGACCGCCCCTATCCGATTTTCGACGACCTTGAAGGCGGCACTGATAACTGGGGATACGGCTCCGACGGAATTGCGCCGGACTGGCGGCCGGTCACGACCGACTCGCACTCCGCGCCGACTTCGTTCGGCTATGAAGCGCCGTTCGGACAATACAACAGCGAAGGATTATGGTACTCCGGGCTTACGCCGGCCGCGGGACGTCAATGCGTGGATCTTGCGGGCGACGCGGTCGACGATCCGGTGCTTGCGTACTGGTTCAAGGCGGATTTGCCGGACGGTTTCGGCGGCGGGCTTTACCTTTACAACACTTGGGAAGGTTACATGTGGATCGGCGGATGGGCGAACGACCGGCCGGATTGGTACCAGGAGCTGTTCCCGCTGAACAACTACAAGGGATATTCGGGCGCGCTTTGCTGGTGGGCGTGGGGGAACGACCAGACAAACGGAATTGGCGCATGGCTGGACGACGTCGAAATCAACAACCGGTCCGTCGTTCTCAAATGGCCGGTGGTGGAGCAGGCCTCGATGAACCCGAGCGGGATATTCGGAAAGATCACGAATCAATACAGTGCGACGTTTTCGGTCAGCGGCCTTACCTATGTCGAAAGAGTGGAATACAGGCTGGATTACGCGCCTCTCGGCCGGGAGGATGAGTACGACCAATTGTTCCAAATCTCGGACGAGCCGTTCGGCGTCACTTTCAGCGTGGGAAACAACGCCCTTCCGAATCAAAGGGCGCAGGTTGTAGTGACGGCGTTCAACTCGAACGGGGATTCATCGATCCCTATTTCGCTTCCATTTTGGCTGTATAACCTAGTGGGCGATACCAACGGCGACGGGACGGTCGGCGAAGGTGATCTCGACGGCTTCTCGGATGTGCTTTTCCTGACGAGCGCCGACACCGGATTCAATCCGCTGTTCGACTGCAACGCGGACGGCGTGATAGACGAGCGGGATGCGGGCCAAATCGGTTACCGCTGGGGGGAAACTCTTTGACAGGCGGATTCGTCGCATCAGGCCTTGCGGAACGATCGGATACAGCGCATAAGCATTTTGAGCGAAACCACATTTTCTACTTGACAATCCTTCGAATATCTGATATTTGTAATCTACAACTATCTGGACGGCGGCGTTGCGAGCCGCTTGGCCGGAGGCAGGATGCGAATGCGGCTTGATTGATTGAGCCGTATTGGCCTTGTATCTTCGTCCCTGCGTGCTTTCTTGTCTTGGCGGCGGCCTCAAGTCCGGACGGTTGAATCCAAGGAGAGTTAAAGGTTGGCGAATCAGGCTGCAAAACCAAAGTCCGGCCCCGCCCGCCGCGGAGAGCTCCCGCCGGCCGCTGTCCTTTCAAGGCAGGGCGAATGCTGCTGTGCGTCAGGCTCCTGCGGCGCGGCTTCCCGGCGCGGCGGAATCCATGCACTAGCGCACAGGCTGGATGCAGTGCTGCGACGGCTCGGGAAAGCGCTTTCCCGGGACGAGGCTGCTCCCTGCTGCGACGGGCTGACGCCGGCCCAGTGCCGCACCCTCGAAACGCTCTGCCTTTGCCCCGGCTGCACGTGCGCGACGCTGGCGGAGCAGACGGGCGTGTCCGCATCAACGCTGACGCGTCACGTCGATCCGCTTGTGTCGGCGGGATTTGTGGAGCGCGTCGAGGGCGGCGACAGAAGGGTCATCCGGCTGTGTTGCACGGGGCGGGGAGCGGACGTTGCCGCGAAAATCCGTTCGCGAAAAATCGGCTTTCTGGAAGACGTTCTTGGCATGATTCCGAGCGATCGGCGGAAGAATGTCGTTGACGCGCTTGAGGAGCTGATCTCCGCGTTCGAAAAATCCGAAGGCGGCACTTGCTGCTGATTTTCCAACTCAAAACTCTCAAATCTAAACTCTAAACTGATTTACGGAGGTTGTCCGATGGACATGTTGACGATCAAGCTCACGAAGACCGACAAGGGCTACATGCTCACGGTCGAAAGCGAGGACGAGGAAATCCGCGCCGAGTGGGGCGAGCGCATCCAGGCGTTCCTTAGAGGCCAGTGCACCTGCAGCTGTTGCTCTTGCGGATGCAATTGCGATTGCGAATGCTGCAAGGACGACGGCGACGGAGATTCCTGCTGCAAGTAACATCCGGTTTCAAGGGAAGTCCGGCTACGCGCCGGCTTCCCTTTTTTGAGATTTCCACGAATGCCGCACTAACGCCTGCGGGATGCGGGCGTTTCCGCCAGGCATTGCGCTAAAATGCCTTCGTGGGCGAAGGAGGAGCTTTTCAGATAGAGATTACTTCCGCCCGCGCTGGTCAGCGCGCGGACACCGCGGTCGCCGCGCTTTTGACAGAGCGGCTCGATATGAACGTGTCCCGCGAGCGGGCGAAAACCATCATTACGACCGGCCTGGTTAGCCAGGACGGCAAGCGGCTGAAGCCCGCATCAAAGCTGCGCGAAGGAATGCTGGAAATCGCCGCATCGCCGGAGCGCATCGCAGCGCTGATTGAAGAATTTTTGGGAAGCATCACAATCGAGCCGCAGGACATTCCGCTTGACGTAATTCACGAAGATGCCCGCATAATTGTAATTAACAAACAAGCGGGCGTCGCGGTGCATCCGTCGCCGAGCGACCGCGGACCGACCGTCGCGGGGGCGCTGCTTCACCGATACGGCGCGCCCGCGCTTTCGATCCCGCTCGAAATTCCGCGCTTCGACGCGCCGTCCCCTGCCCCGCATCCGTTGGAAACCGAAGAACAGCGCATTGAAGAACCGGACAGCTTTTTCCCGTCCGGCAACGCCTCGGAAGAAGAAGAAATGTCGGAATCCGACGAGCCGGCCTACTTGCCCGGCCGCGCCGAGTTCGAGTACGACCCGGTGGAGAAAATCAAAGCGGCGCTTTCCGCGCACTGCGGCGTCGGAATAGTCCATCGTCTCGACAAAATGACGACGGGATGCCTGGTCGTAGCGCGCGACGTGATTGCGCACCGGCACATTTCAAGCGACTTCGCGGCGCGCTCGGTGCAGAAGGAATATCTCGCCGTGGTGTACGGGGCGCCGAAGGAGCCGTTTGGAACGTTGGACGCGCCGATCGGCCGTCATCCAAAGGAGCGAAAACAGTTCGCTTCGGGCGACATACTGGCGCGCGCGGGCACGAAGGCGCGATTCGCCCGCACGGATTACGAAGTTCTCGAATCGAACGATTGCTTCTCGCTCCTGCGATGCATTCTTCATACAGGCAGAACGCACCAAATCCGCGTCCACCTCAAATCAATCGGGCTGGAAATCGTGGGCGACGTGCTGTATGGAACAGGCATAAATGCGCGGTTCGTTCGAGCGGTCGACACCGGAAGAAAGCGCGATATCGAAGCGCTGCCTCCCGCGCTTTCCGGGCTTGTTTCAGATAATGAAGAAAGGATTCGGATACGAGGGCTTCTAGGAATCGAGGACGGCTATCCCTACGGCGGCCATCTGTTGCACGCGTGGAGGCTGGGATTCATCCATCCGGACACAGGAGTGCACACCGTATACACAGCGCCGCCGCCGCCCTCGTTCGGGATAACCCGCTTCCGATTTCTCCATCCCGACCCGGACGACGATTGACAGGCCGGTGGTATCATACCTTGCCCGCCGCACCATGCACCGGGCGAATCTCTTATGCCGAAGGATAATTTGCCCGGCCTTCTTATGTTCGTGCTCCACGCGCACCTGCCTTACGTGCGCCATCCAGAGCACGAGCACCACCTAGAGGAACGCTGGCTGTACGAAGCTATCACGGAAACATACATTCCGCTCCTCGATATGATGGAGCGCTTGGAACGCGACGGCATCCCCTTCCGAATCACGATGTCGCTCACGCCGACGCTTCTCGCGATGCTCGAGGACGAGCTTCTGCGCATGCGCTATCTTCGATTCCTCGACTCGCACATCGAGCTTGCAAACCGCGAGGCGGAGCGCACATGGAATAACGACCGCGAATTCCACAACCTGGCGCTGATGTACCGCTCCCGCCTCGAGCATTGCCGCGCGGTATTCGCGGAGCAATACCAAACCTTCCTCGTCCGCGGCTTCCGCCGCTTCAGAGAATCCGGCGCGCTCGAAATCATCACCTGCGCGGCCACCCACATGTTCCTCCCGCTTGCGCAGCCCACCCCGTCCGCGATACGCCGCCAAGTGGCGGTCGCGTGTGCGTATCACGAGCGCGTCCTCGGTGAGCGCCCGGAAGGCATCTGGCTGCCTGAATGCGGCTACTTTCCCGGGCTCGAGAGCTTCTTGTTGGACGAAGGCTTGCGCTATTTCTTCCTTGACACGCACGGACTGGAACATGCGTCCCCCCCGCCAGTATACGGCGTGCATGCGCCCGTCTACTGCGAAAACGGCGTCGCCGCGTTCGGAAGGGACAAGGAGTCCTCCAAGTCCGTGTGGAGCGCGCAGGAAGGCTACCCCGGCGACCGGAATTACCGCGATTTTTACCGCGACATCGGCTTCGATCTGCCGCTGGAATACGTCGCTCCCTATATTCACGAGGGACGAGTCCGCATCCACACCGGTTTCAAGTACTACGCGATAACCGGCAAAACGGCGCACAAACGCATATACGATCCCGTTGCCGCATGGAACAAGCTTAACGAGCACGCGTCCAATTTCCACTTCAACCGCACGGAGCAGTTCAAGCATCTCGCGGCGGTGATTGACCGCCCCCCCCTTGTGGTGGCGCCATACGACGCGGAGCTTTTCGGCCACTGGTGGTACGAAGGCCCGCTGTGGCTGGAAGCCGTCATCCGCCGCTGCGCGGAGCATCCCGGCGCCGTCGCTCTTTGCACCGCGCCGGACTATCTCGACGCGTTCCCCGCGAATCAAGTTGCGGTGCCGGCGCAATCAAGCTGGGGGGACAAAGGCTACTGCGAGTTTTGGCTGTCCGCATCGAACGAGTGGATATATCCGCACTTTTTCCAACTGGCGCGCAGGATGGACGAACTGGAAGTCCATTTCGGCCACTGGGAAGACGGGTTTGTCCGCCGCGCGCTGGCCCAGGCGCGGCGGGAGCTGCTTTTATTGCAGGCCAGCGATTGGGCGTTCATAATGCAGACGGGAACAATGGTGTCCTATGCGGTAATGCGCACGAAATCGCATATCGCCAATTTCAACCATATATACGAAGGGCTGCGCACGGGCACGCTTTCCGACGAGTTTCTTCGCGATTGCGAATGGAAAAACAACATTTTTCCTGATGATTTGATGTGATGTTTATGCATTTACTTGCTGCACAGGTTTTATAAATTAATATAATCAGCTCGTACCACCGTCGATATGCCCCAATTAAAACGTCTTCTCAAATCAACCCTGCGCACCGGATTTACCAATCGCCGCACGCGCGGATGCCACTTGACCGAGAGATACTCCCGCGTCGTTGGGCGGCACGAGCGAGCCGGTGAGAACGCGGAACCGCGTTTTCGGCAGGCGGCGCGTTATTTCTTCCACCAAAAAGGCGTTCTGGAAACATCCGCCGGAAAGCGCGACGATTTCCGCTCCGAGAACGGTGTGCGCGCGAAAAGCCGCGTCGCATACTATGTCCACAATCGCAAGGTGGAACCTCGCCGAAATGCGCGCGAGCGACAATCCCGAAAGCAGATCCTTGCAAGCATCCTCGACGAGCGGGCGCCAGTCCAGCACTATCGGCGGCGGATGCCCGCCTCCGTCTTCGCTTGAAAGAAAGCCGGCGATGGCCTCCGTCGGCCGCGCCTCCCGCCACCGCCAGCGGTACGGATCAAGTTCGCCCCGCCAGGCCAGCGGATCGCCCATCGCCTCCTCCAGCAGCATCGCCGCCTGACCTTCATAGCTTGCGGTATGGCATAACCCGACGAGCGCGCTGATGGCGTCGAACAAGCGGCCGCAGGACGAAGTGGCAACGCAGTTCGCGTTTCGATCGATCATCCGGCGTACGTCGGCGATTTTGTCAACGGGGATTGCGTCCGCAGAAAGCCGCTTTTCCAGAAGCGACCGCGCGGCTCCGGCGAGTTCCCCGTCGTCGAGCGTGGACAAAGCCGCGAGCGCGACGCGCCATGGCTCCTTGATTGCACCCTCGCCCCCCGGCAGTTTGAGCGGAAAAAACTTGCCGAATCGACGGTAATCCGAAAGACCGCCCCATAGAAACTCCCCCCCCCACAGCGTACCGTCCGGGCCGTAGCCGGTGCCGTCGAATGATACGCCCAGCGCGGGGCCGGCCTCGCCATGCTCCGCAAGGACGGACGCCATGTGCGCGTGGTGGTGCTGGACGCGGTAAAGCGGCAGCCCGTTGCGTGCGGTGTATTCCTCCGCCCACTTCGTCGCGAGGTAATCCGGATGAAGGTCGCACGCGACCGCTTCGGGCTCGATTGAAAAAAGCGATTTGTAATGTTCCAGCGTTTCCTCGAAAAACCGCATCGTTTCGAGATTTTCCATATCACCCATGTGCGGAGAGAGAAAACCGAAGCGGCCGCGCGAAAGCGCGAAGGTGTTTTTTTTCTCGGCGCCCACTCCCAAAACCTGCGGTCCGTCCGATGCGAAACTGACTGGATGCGGCGAAAAGCCCCGGCTGTGGCGGATCAGCTGGATGCGTCCCGAAACCACGCGCGCAACGCTGTCGTCGCATTTCGCGTGGATGTCCCGGTTGTGCATAAGCAAAGCGTCCGCAAGGCCGGAAAGTTTTTCCAGCGCTTCGCGGTTTTGCGAGACCAGCGGCTCTTCGGAAATATTCGCGCTGGTCATGACCAGGATGATGGAACGGGGGACACCCGCTTTGTCCAGACGCGTATCCTTGGATTCAAGCGGAGAAACGCGCAATCGCTCAAGCCAGTGGAAAATCACGTGATGCAGCGGCGCGTACGCAATCATAACGCCCAGCCTGGATTGGCCCGGGGCGACTTCGGAAGCGACCGGATGCCGCTCCAAGCGCGCGCGCTTTAGAAGCATAATCGGCGCTGCGGTGGAAGAAATCAGCGACGCCTCAAGTTCCGAAACATCGCAGATTTCAAGCGCGGATTTGAGATCGCGCACCATTACGGCAAAAGGTTTTGCCCGGGCTCGACGTTTGCGGGCGCGCAGAAGGCCGACCGCCGCGGGATTCGACGCGTCGCATGCCAGGTGGAATCCACCGACGCCTTTAATCGCGACGATTTTGCCGTCCAGGATCATGCGCGCGCAGACCGCAATCGCACCGGTTTCATCTGACTCCCCCCCCGCAATTTTAACACCGGTGAAATCCACAAGCTCGACCGACGGACCGCAGGCGGGGCAGCAATCAGGCTGGGCGTGATAGCGGCGGTCGCCGACGTCGGAGTATTCCGCCGCGCACGCATCGCACATCGTAAACGCGGCCATCGTTGTGTTCGGCCGGTCGTAGGGAATCGAGCGGATTATCGAATAGCGCGGCCCGCAGTTTGTGCAGTTGATGAACGGATACAGATGGCGCCGGTCGCCCGGATCGAACAGCTCGGCTTTGCAGTCCGCGCAAAGCGCGACGTCCGGGCTTATAAGCGTAAGCTCGCCGGGAAGCCGCTCGCTGTCGCGGATTTCGAATCCGGCGAAACCGACGGCCGGAAGCTCGATGGCTTCAATCGTAAGGATTTTCGCAAGCGGCGGAGCTTCGTCCTTTAGGGCAAGCAGGAAGCGCGTCAGCTCGTTTTTTCCGCCCCCGGGAGGCGGCTCGATCTCCATCGTGACGCCGCTTGAATTGTTGAGCACCCAGCCGCGGATTCCGAAGCGCTCCGCCAGCTTGTGAACGTTCGGACGAAAGCCGACGCCCTGGACGATGCCCGTAATGGAAACGCGGAACCGCAAGACCCACCAAGATTATTATTTTGCCACCGCTCCGTCAACGCGAGGTTCGGGTCAAAGACCCGGTGCAGACCGCAACGAATCGGCTCCGATTGCGGCCTGCACCGGATTAGTTCTCCAAATGAAACGCCGGCAAGGACTAGATGCTGTTCCAGGCGACTTCCACGACGTACAGATTATCGAACGGATTGTTGTCCCCGTCCACGAAGAAGCCCTTCGCGATGATGTCGAACATCGGGAAGCCCTGCCACTTTACGCCGAGGCCGAACACGCCCTGGTCAAGCTCGTCGCCGTCGTTGTTTTGCCAGTCGGCCATTAGTTCCAGCATGCCGGGGATAACCTTGGCGTTCGCGCCGGCGAAGAACTGTATGTCGTCGTCCATGCCGAAGGTGTTCCCCTGTGCGCCTGCATGCAGTCCGACCAGCTCGGTGAAGTGCTTGGAAACGACGACGAAGTAATTGGCATCCGCGTCGCTGGCTATGTTGCGCATACCGACCGAAACGCCCGGCATCGTAAGGCTTTCCTCGATAACGTTGAACTTGAACTCGAACTGCGCGTCGGTCTGGGAAGGCGCCTCCGGCCAGAAACCCGCTCCGATGTCGAATTCTTCGAACGGGACGGTGACTCCCACTTCAAGCTTGGGGAAAACTCCCGCAGTCGCGCCGAGAAGGAAGCCGGTGCCGTCCTCGGTGATGCTGCCGATGGTGTTCTCGCCGCCTGTGAAACTCACGTCGAAATTGATTCTGAATTTGGCGACCCCGATTACGTCCGCAGTCGGAATCTGGTTCAACTCGGTTATTTTCGCCTGCGCGGGCCTAGGCGCGCATACGGCCCCGATAACGGCGAAAAGCACTGCAACAAGGGCAAACTTCTTCATCAACCACTCCCGGAATGAGCATATCCCCGCGGGGATGCCGCATTTTAGCCGAAGACTGCAGCCTCGTAAAGATACCGGAGCGCCAAGTCCGGAATTGGCAGGCCGTGCGCTTTTCAGTGATAAAATATGGGACGGCCGCCGGATAAGGCCGCTGGAACCGCTGTTCCGGCGACAGATGGGGGGAGGCGCCCATGGAGGTGCTCGGTGAACATCGGCTTGATTTTGCTAATTTCGATCGCGATCGGCGTAGCAGGATACAAGTTCTACGCCCGCTTCATAGCCCGCCAGTTCGAGGAAAACGACGGCAATCCCACCCCCGCAAAAGCCATGGAAGACGGCGTGGATTACGTTCCTACCCGTCCGACGATTCTGTTCAGCCACCATTTCGCGACGATCGCGGGAGCCGGGCCGATTGTCGGGCCGACTCTCGCTCTTGTTTACGGATTCCTTCCCGCGTGGGCTTGGATCGTCGTCGGCAGCGTGTTCTTCGGCGCGGTGCACGACTACACGGCTTTGTTCGCAAGCTTACGCGAGAAGGGCAGAAGCGTTGCGGAAATAACTGGCAAAACGACCGGCAAGCTGGGATTTTTTCTTTACATCGCATTCACGATATTGCTGATACTGCTCGTGACGAGCGCGTTTCTTGATTTGACCGTCGTTTCGCTGACTTCGATAGTTGACGGAAAGTATTTCGGAAACGCCGAGGGTACCGCTCTTTTCCCTTTGCACAAAACCATGGTTGACGGCGCGGAAATGGTGCGCATCGGCGGCATCGCGACGACGTCCGTGATTATCATCACGCTGATTGCGCCCATAGTCGGATTCATAGTTTACCGGCGCGGGATTAAAACCTGGGCCGCGGTTGCCATCGCGCTTTGCGTTTCGCTTGGAAGCATCCTTGTCGGAATGCAGCTTCCAGTTGTCATAGGCGACGGGACATACGAGCACATCAAGCTGCCCTGGATGCTAATTCTCACGGTATACACATTCGTCGCCGCGGGCATTCCGGTCTGGATCGTTCTTCAGCCGCGCGATTTCATCAACAGCTTCATACTATACACCGGCGTCGCCGTGTTGTTGATTGCAGGATTGGCTGGCGGAGTTATGGGCATAACAGCCGACCCCGAGCTGTTCAAGCTCGGCGACAACGTAGCCAAGGGAACCGCTCTGCTCGGGCCGATCTGGCCGATTTTGTTCATCACAATCGCCTGCGGCGCGATAAGCGGATTCCATTCGCTGGTCGCCGGCGGCACCACTGCAAAGCAGTGCGCGACCGAGTCCGACGCCAAGCGCATCGCGTACGGCGGGATGCTTCTCGAAGGGCTTTTGGCGACCGGAGTGATCATCGCGCTGGCAGCCGGACTGGGGCACGGCGGATATATGGCGAACATGTATCCCGAGGCGGGCAAAGGAAACCCGATACTCACATTCGCCCTGGGATTCGGCGGCCTGGCCAACAAAGCTCTGGGAATCCCGCTTTACCTTGCGACAATTTTCGGCATACTCGCGGTCGAGGGATTCATTGTAACGACGCTGGACAGCGCGGTCAGGCTCAACCGGTATCTTTTCGAGGAATTGTGGCGGTTCATCTGGAAGACGCCGCCCGCGTTATTGATGAACTATATGTTCAACGCCGGATTGAGCGTGGGACTTATGTTTCTGCTTGCGGTAAACAACGGATACAAAATCATCTGGCCCGTATTCGGCACCGCGAACCAGATGATGGCCGCGCTCGCGCTTATAGCGATAAGCATCTGGCTGGTCAACAGAAAGAAAACCGCCTGGTATACGCTCATTCCCGCGGTGTTTATGACCGCGACCACGCTTTATTCGCTCATTTACCAGCTCCAGGGGCTGTTCAAGAAGGCGCCCGCGGACCTGGTGCAGCGCAACGTGCTCGCCGTGACCATCGTACTTTTAATCCTGTTCAGCGTCGGCGTGATAATCGTCGGCGCGACAAGGTTGATACAGCTCGGCTCGCACAAGCCCGGCGGGCCGAAGCTCGAGACGGCACGTTAGCCTGCCATTCCGGATGCAATGCGGTAGAATCGGGCCGTGCGCGTTGCGGTAACCGGCGGAGCTGGATTCATAGGGAGTCATCTTGTCGACGCGCTCGTCGGCCTGCGGCACGCGGTACTGGTGATTGACGACCTTTCGACGGGAAAACGGGAAAATCTTAACGCCTCCGTGAAGTTCGAGCAGGCGGACATCCGCGAGGATCGCCTTTCGGATTTGCTTTCGGCATTCAAACCGGACGCAGTATTTCATCTCGCCGCGCAGGTGAGCGTCCCGGACAGCATCCGCGATCCGGACAGGGATTTCTCGATAAATGCCGGCGGAAGCCAGAACGTGCTCGCGGCGGCCATTCTGTCAGGCGCGGAATATTTCGTCAATGTTTCAACCGGCATCGTGTACGGCGACCAAACTCCGTTCGTCGAATATCCGATCTCCGAAACCGCGGACAAGCGATTGCCGTTTCCTTACAGCCGCTCGAAGTACGAGTTCGAGAGGGTGCTCGTATACGCGGCGGAGCGCAAGAAAATCCGCGGCGTATCAGTCAGACCCGGCAACGTTTACGGCCCGCGACAGGATCCCTGCGGAGAAGCCGGCGTGGTGGCGATTTTTTGCAGCAGGATTATCGCGGGAAAGCCGCTCGTGATCCACGGCACCGGTGAAGCTACACGGGATTACGTATACGTTGATGACGCGGTCGATGCATTGCTGCTCGCGTTGACCTATCTCGAAAGCGGGCGCTGGCGCCCGCCGACCTCGATAAGCGATCTGGCGTACAACGTCGGCGCTGGCGTCGAAACTCCCGTAACGCAAATAGCGGCATTGCTGGAAGATGTTGCAAGGTCACGCGGCATCGAGCCCTCGGGAAGAGATAACGGCCCGCCCAGATCGGGCGAAGTGATGCGGATCGCGCTCGATTCTTCAAAGGCGGCGCGGGATTTCGAATGGAATCCCAAAACGGATTTGAAATCCGGACTCGTGCGCACATTCGACTGGTTTTTGCAATCGAGCCCAAGCGGGGTAAAATGAGCGCGGTGGAAAACTGAATGTACGAACCCGAAAAAGCGCCGGCCGAGCCGGAGAAGGAAAAACCCAAGCCCGGCCATCCGGCGAAGCACAAGGATGAGGGCGAAGCCCCCGACACCGCTTTGCCCGGCGGCCCGACCGAAGGCGGCGGCGGGAAGCGCGTGGACATTATCCCCAAAGCGACCGTTCCGCTGAAAATAAAAGAAGACCAGCCCGGCCCCGTTGACAGCATCCGGCGTATTTTGACGGAAGAAGTCATTGGCCAGGAGCGCGCGATCGAAGCGATATGCCGCGCTTTGATTAGAAACTATGCCGGATTCCGCAATCCTTACAAGCCTATAGCGGTCATGTACTTCGCCGGGCCGACCGGGGTCGGCAAAACCGAAACCGCCCGCGCGCTGGCGCGCGCTTTGCACGGCGACTACCGCAAGATGATCAAGGTGGACTGCAGCGAATACAGCGAGCCGCACGCCATTTCGCGTCTGATCGGCAGCCCTCCGGGATACGTGGGAAGCGACCTTCCGGTGATTTTTTCAAAGGAGGCCGTCGAGGGCAAGCCCAACACGATCGTTCTGTTCGACGAAATCGAAAAGGCGCACTTCCGGCTGCATAACCTTCTCTTGCAGATTATGGACGAGGGCAGGCTGACTCTGGCCAGGCGCACCAAGGACGACGACGGTATCGTGGATTTCACGAATACGATCCCGATCATGACCTCCAACGTAGGCGCGCCGGAAATCGACCGGCTCATGAAGGAGCAGCGCATCGGATTCAAGCACCAGACCGTTTCGATGGACAAGGCCGACCAGGACATTTACGAAACCGTCAAGGAAGCGATGAAACGCGCCTTCACGCCGGAGTTCCGCAACCGCATAACCGACTTCATTGTTTTCCGCGCGTTAAACCGAGAAGCGCTGTATAAAATCCTGCAGAAATTGCTGAACATAAGCGCGACGAGGTTCGCGCATCTCGGATTCCAGGTGCAGCTTACGCAGGCCGCGCGCGACTGGCTGGTGGACCGCGGGCTTGACCTCGAAATGGGCGTTCGGCCTTTGGTCAAGGCCGTAGAGCGTTACATTGAAACGAAGCTGGCCGAGCACCTGGGCTACGGCAATATCAAGCCGGGCGATTTCATCGTGGCCGACGTCGCGTTCGACGCGCAGCATGACGAGGACAGGATAGTCTTCAGGCGCGCCAAGCGCGTTGGAAAGGCCAAGAAGCCGTCAAAGACGGAGATTACCGTCGAAAGGTATTAGGCGGATTTTCGCGGAGTAACCGCAGCGCAATCAAGCAGTTCCACGTTCATTCCACGCGGCATCTTCCAAATCGAGCGATGAAGCTTCCGTAGTTTGCACGCCACAAAAATACGTTGATGATCGTTTGCCCGGCGAATGCCAACGCAACTTTATACATTGGATACAAGGCGGACGGCGCGGTTCCAGGAGACAAAAAAGGCTGACTGCGGAGAAAGGATGCGGATATCGCGGCCGCGCTCGAAAAGGGATTCAAAATCCTGAGTGCATCTAATAGGGAATAGGATTCAGTCGACGCGCCGCTAATATTCGTGGTGACCGCGAATGCAGTCAACATCGTGCACACAAGAATCGCCCTGGCCCAAGGAAACGGAATGTACATATGCGCCAGCACCGAATATGAAAGCAGCTGGAATCCCGCCAATAATGCCGAAATCGAAACAAGCACATTCAGCTGAAATATATTCGCATAACCCGTGTCCAATCTCCATGCCGCCGTCCCATATTCATACATGAATATTGCAATCGCAAAAAACGGAATTACGGCAATCCTTGGAAGAAGCCTTCCCCAAAAAACGCGCCGCGAAATCGACTGCGCAATCGGGGGATCGGAATAAATCAAGTTTTGAGTGCCATTTCCGAGAGGGCTGACCAGGCTAAGCAGCACAATCGAAAAATAATGCAGCAATGCGATTGCGGCGACCGCATACGTCAACATGTTTAGGCAGCTTGTTAAATATTCCGGCGGCATTTGCGTGTAACCTGCCGCCAAATAGTTTTGATAAACGACAAACGCAGATACCGAAGTAGGAAAAACCAGATACATAATCATTGTAAGCAAAAAATAATGAAGGCGCTTTTTGCGAAAATCGTGCCTGAACACCCTCCAGTCCGCCACAATCACCGGATTGAATCCGACTTCCGAATCGTACAGATACGGGATGCGCCGAAGCACCGGGGCGAATAATCTCTCAAGTCGTTCGGCGAAGCGCACGGCCAAAGTATAGCCTCATTTCGCGGCGCCTTGACATGGCGCCTTGATATAATGGATTCCCGTATTTTAAGAGGAAAAAATGGACTGGATATTTTACTTGATTTTTCTGATCGTCGGTTTGGCCGTAGGGTATGGCTCATGCTGGCTCGGCTCCAAAGCAAAACTTGACGCGGCGGTCAGGAATGCTGTTTCCAGGGCGGAATCGGAAATCGTTTTGCTGAACGAAAGGCTTGGCAGCCGCGACGCGGAGCTCCAGTCGGCGCTCAATGAAAACCAAGAACGTATTCAAAGAATAGACGAACTGACGGCCGCCGCCAAAGCGGACGCGGAAGAAATTTCGAAGCTGCGCGAAAGAGCATCGTCCCAGGAGGCGTTTTTGGAGCATTCTCGAAATGAAGCGCTCGAATGGAAAACCAAGTACGCGGAACAAATCGAATTAACCAAAAACCTGGAAAAAGCCCTTGCCGCGGCGAGTACCGCGCTTGACGACGAAAAAAGAAATTCGGAAGAAAAACTTGCGCTTTTGGAAGCGGCCAAACAGCAACTGAAAGACGCTTTTTCAACCTTGTCGGCGGACGCGTTAAGCAGAAACGCCAGAAGTTTCCTGGAACTTGCCAAGGAAAATCTGGGCAGCTTTAACGAGCAAGCCAAAAACGAGCTTGAATTGGGCAGGGAAAAAGTGGAATCGCTGGTAAAACCGCTCAAAGAAAAACTTGAGGAATTTTCGGCGCATGTCAGGGAGATCGAGGAAAGCAGAATCAAGGCGTACGCCACTCTTACCGAGCAAATCAGAAACCTTCAAGAAGCCGAAAAAGATTTGCACGCAAAGGCCGACAGTTTGACTTCAGCGCTGCGCGGCAAACCTACCATGTGGGGGAGCTGGGGCGAAATGCAGCTGAAAAGAGTAGTCGAACTGGCGGGAATGACGGCTTACTGCGACTTTGCGGAACAGGTCACCGTGTCCGCGGGCGAGGCCAGGTTCAGGCCCGATATGGTTATTAAAATGCCGGCTGGTCACGGCATTCCTGTCGATTCAAAAGCCCCGCTGGAGGCATATATTTCAGCCTACGAAGCCGAAAGCGAGGAGATGAAGGCCGAATGCCTGAAAAGGCACGCGGCCAATTTGAAAACCCATATCAACCAGCTTGCGTCAAAAGGATATTGGGATTTCGTCCAGGGCAGCCCCGATTTCGTAATCATGTTTTTGCCTTTCGAGGATTTGTTGATGTCGGCGCTTAAGGTTGACCCTGATTTGATTTCATATGCCCTCGACAAACGGGTTCTCCCTGCGAATCCTGCAATGCTTATGGGGCTGCTCAAAACCGTTGCGTTTGGCTGGCGCCAGGAGCAGATTGCGGAAAACGCAAAGCAAATCAGCAATCTCGGCAAGGAGCTGTACAACCGGATAAGAGTTATGGCCGAGCACTTCAACGGAGTCAAAAAGGGGCTTGACGGGGCGGTTGAATCTTACAACCGGGCGGTAGGCTCCCTTGAATCCAGGGTTTTGCCGCAGGCCAGGAAATTCAAAGAGCTTGATGCGGGAATCAAGGACGATATTTTGGAACTCGAGCAAGTGGAACGCACACCGAAATCCATTTCGATTCCGGACGCTTGAAAGATATGTCGTTCCGCCTGAAATCTAACGGCGGGCTGCCTTTTCGCTTATAATCCTTCTCGTGCGCGTCGGTTTTTTCACTATCAGGATGCGCAAGGGATTCGGGGTCGATCTAGTCGTCGACCAGTGGGCGCGGCGGCTCTGCGACGACGGCCATTCGGTCCGCGTCTACTGTTTCGACACGGACAGCGACACATACAAGGGCGCTCCATACGCAATCGTCCCGCTTCATCTGGAAAACGACCAGGCCAACCGCGTGCTGCAGGTGTTCGAGGCGGACGCGACGAACACGCTTAGAAAGCTTAAAAGCGATTTGGGCCAGTCGGGAAAGCTCGACCTCGCCCTGCCCGCTTCGTTTCCGTTTTACGGCGCCGGAAAGGTGCTGGGCTGCCCATCCATTCATCTGCATTTCGGCAATCCTCCGACAACCGGGTTGCCCGCAGCGGCGCGGCTTAACCGGGCGTACCTCGACATAAGCGACGCCGGGCATCTTCGCCGGGCCGGCAAAATCCTCGCGATATCCAAATTTCTCGCGGACGGCCTGCCGCGCGAGGCCAAACCGAAAGCGATCGTGATTTATCCCGGAGGCGACCATCTTCCGAAGCCGGGAGCTTACGCGAGAAACCTTATGCGATCGCGGCTGGAATTGGACGACAGCCGCGTGATGTTGTTTTCGATTTCGCGGCTGGATTACAAATCGCATCCGTACAAGGGAGTGATGGAGCTGGCCCAGGTTGCGGCCAAACTCAAAGAAGGCGGCGCGCCGGTTGAGTTGGTGCTTGCCGGAATGGGCCGCGCCGACCAAATCGCGTCTCTGAAGCAAACCGGCGCGATCATAGTGGAAGCGCCGGATTGGAACGAACTTGCGCAGCTTTACGCAGCCGCCGACATTTTCGTATCGCTGTCCCGATGGGAAGGATTCGGACTGCCGGTCGCAGAAGCGGCTTTCGCCGGATTGCCGACGGTCGCGCTGAACGTGGCTGCGCACAGGGAAAACGCGGTTTCCTGTCCCGCGGAATCCGATTTGGACGCGGCGCGCATCATCGGCGAACTTGCATCCAGCACGGAGCTGCGGAAGCAAAAGGGCGAAGAAGCGCGCAGCTTGGCCGCCAGGTTCACCTGGAACGAATCCCGCGAGAAATTCGGATTGCTGGCCGCCGAAACCGCCCGCGCCGGATAGTTGAAAGCTTGCTGACGGACGCGCCGAATTTCGGTCCGGCGGGATGTTCCCAGACGGCAAATTATGGGGTAGAATCTATCCGGATGCACGGCGCGGACGTGAACAGCGCGCCCGCCGGTGCGTCTTTGAAAATGTTTGCCATTTCAAGGCAAGGAGCTGGGCGCAAGTGATGCATATCAGGAATTATTTCAGGGAGCATGCGACGAAGTTCGCTGGTTCCGCATTGATTCTGGCGTTTTCGGCCGCGGTCGCGTACGGTTCGGCCTGCACCTCGTCCGGAAGCAACCTTCAGACGAATCCGAGTTACAACCAAAACATGAATACGCCGAACCGAAACTCGCAGAGTTACGGCAATCCCTCTGGGCAGTCCGAGACATCCGGCCAGCGCGCGCCCGAGCGGCCGGTCACGATTATGCAAATCAGCTTCGAGGTCGGCCAGGTCGAGGTTAATCAGCCTTACAACGTTTACGCCATAGTGGACAACCCCGACAAAAAAGACATCCGCTACGAATGGCACGTGACCGGCGGCAAGCTTTTGCCGGTCAACGAATCGGATCGCGAAAGGCTGAAAGCGCTTGCAGTCCCGCCGGCTTCGTCCGCACCAGAAAGCGAAACTCCCGCGGCGCCCGCGGGAACCGATACGGGCGCTCCGGTTCCGGCCGGCGGCGCTCCGGCTACGGTGGATGGCAAAACCATCCCCGCAACGGTATCGCCGGACAAAGTTATGGACCAGAAACCGGCCGCGCCCAGCGGCGGCAACCAGCAGTTCAAAACCGGCGAGCCGGTGCCGCCGCCGCAGCTTGCGCCGAAACCGGCCGAGCCGACCAGAACCGAGCCTGCTGCGCCGCCGGTCACCGTCGCATCGAGGAACGAACGCAGTACGATTTTCGCAAGCCTGTTCGGCAACTACAGCCAAATCAAGTATGCGGTATTGGCGCTTCAGGACGATGGCGTGGTGAATTCCGTCGAAGCGGTTGACTCCGCAGATGATACTGCGGATGAAACGGCATCCGATACCGAAATTGAATCCGGGTCAACGGAACTTGAGCGGCCCGCGGACGGGATGGAATCCGGCGAGGCGGCTTCCGCCGAAGCGGAAATAGCACCTGCAGAGGAAACACCTTCGACCGAAACCGATGCAGCAAGCGGAGAAGATGCAAATGACTCCGATTCCGTCGCCCCCGAAACGGCTTCGGACGACACCGGCGCGGGTTTGAAGGAGCGAAACTCCTGGCCGACGCCTTGGGAATTCACGATGCCGGGCAAGCGGGATGCAGGCGAAAAGCTGATTGACGACATTCAAAAGCAGATCACCGACGAAATTGCCGCGAAGGAAGCCGAAGCCGTTGAAGTCAAGGACAAGCCGACGGTCACATTGACGCTTTCGGAGCCGTTCGTCCGGTTCATTCCCGATACCGCGGAATCCGTCACGGTCAGCCTGATAATCGTAAATCCGAAAGGAGTTCCTCTGACGGAGCCCACGGTGCTGGATTTGGAGGTGAAAACACCTCAACCGGCGGCGGAATTGAAATATGATAAGCCCAAGTCCGGAATGGATCCCGGGGATTCGTTGGAAGTTTCACTCGATGTCCGCAATATCCCCGATTTTCGCCGCGGACTGTTTGGAGTAACGTTCGACGTGAACAACTTCAGCCTTACAAAAGTCAAAATCGGCTCTATGTTTGACGGCGGGCGCGATGCAACGATGTTTTATGCCCAGCCGGACAAATCCAGCGGATTGGTCACAATCGCTATTTCGCTTGACGACATCATACGGACTGTGCGGGGCAGCGGCCAGGCGGCCACTCTCACATTCGAAGCTCGTGCGCCGATTCCGGGAGACATTGAAGATCTCGGATTCGGACTTACAGACGATCCGAATTTCAGATACATCCAGGACAGCGCCGGGGAGAATCAGCTTCCGCCGCCGGCATCCGGCCTGCCAAAGCTTCAGACTGAACTGAAACAGCCGCCGGCGCCCGAGACTCCCGCAACGCCCGCTGCTGGAGCCGGGGAAGCCGCTCCCGGCGCGCCGGTTGAAGGCGGTCCGGTCACGGCCGGAACCCCGGCGCCCGCCGGCCAGGGTCCCGTCACGCCAGGGGCTCCAGCTCCGACTTACGGCGGCGGCGAGATGGGGCCGGTTGTACCCGGCCCAGACGGAAGCGGCAAAGTCGTTCCGCGCGGCGCGCCCACACCCCCCGTCACCGGCGATGCGACCGCCGCTCCTCAGCAGGCACCGGTCAACACCGGAGATCAATCGAATGTCCAGCAGGCTCCGCCCCCGGAGTCCGGCCAGCAGGCGCCTCCGCAGGATTCCAGCCAAAAAATCCCTCCGCCCGCCGAAGGCGCGCAATCGGCTGCCGGCAGCCGGAACAGATGATTTCGTTGGTAAATATTTGGGCGATGCGGTTGTACGCATCGCCCGTTTTTTTTCTTGGCAATCAGCGACCGGTGACAGCCGGCTAGCCTTCCTCTTTGGAACGCTTGTAGTCTTCAATCACCTTTTGCGCGACGTCGCTGGGAACGTCCTCGTAATGTGAAAACTCCATTTCGAAGCTGCCGCGGCCTTGCGTCATGGAGCGGAGGTGATTGACGTACTTGTACAATTCGGCGAGAGGAACATTCGCCTTGATCACCTGCGCGCCGTCCTTCGAATCCATACCCTGAAGCCTGCCCCGGCGGCTGTTCAAATCCCCCATTACATCGCCCATAAAAGCTTCCGGAACCGTAACCTTTACGGCGTAAATCGGCTCCAGCAACACCGGATTGGCCTTTTCGAAAGCGGCTTTGAAACCGAGCGCCGCCGCAAGCTTGAACGCCATTTCGGACGAATCCACCGAGTGATGACTTCCGTCAAACAACTTCACCTGTACGTCCACAACCTGGCAGCCGGCCAAAATGCCGCCGGCCATCGTTTCAACCACGCCTTTTTCGACGGCGGGGATGAACTTGCCCGGCACTACACCGCCGACGATCGCATCAATGAATTTGAATCCTTCGCCGCGGGCAAGCGGAGATAACTCCAGCCAAACGTCGCCATATTGGCCGCGCCCGCCCGTTTGCTTCTTGTGTTTTCCTTGCGAAGAAGCGGTTGACCTGATTGTTTCCCGGTAGGGAATCTTGGGCTCGACATAAGTGAAATTGACTTTAAACTTGTCGGAGACAAGGGAGCGGGCGACATCCAACTGCAGCTCGCCCATCGCCCGCACAACCATTTGGCGTGTGTCCGAGTCCTGCCCGAAATTGAGCGTCGGATCTTCGAGCGCTATCGCCGACAATCCGGCAGAGATTTTTTCCAGATCGCCCTTGCTTTCCACGTGGATCGCTTCGAAGGCGAGCGGCGTCGGATATTGAATCGGCTGAAACAAAAACGGGTGTTCCTTGTCGCAAATCGTGTCGTCGCGGTGGGTATCCTTCAGTTTGACCGTCGCGACGATGTCGCCCGCCTCGGCCTCGTTTACATCCTTTCTGTTTTTCCCGGTCATTTCCAGCAAAGTGGAAATCTTTTCGCTGGATTTGCGCACGGGATTGTAGAACTGGTCACCTGCCTTAATCTTGCCCGAAAAAATCCGGAAGTAGGTGATCGAACCCATTGGGGATTCCTCGACCTTGAAAACGCGAGCCGCAAAAGGCGCACCCGGATCGATCGGCCTCGAATCCTCGCCCGAACCATCCGGTTTCAAGCCGACAATCTTGCCACGATGCAGCGGACCGGGCAGTAATTCCTTAACAAGGTCGAGCAGCGGATGCACTCCGATTAGCTGCTCGGCAACGCCGGCAATGCACGGCACGAGACTTCCCGCCAGGGTCGCCGCGCGCATCGCCTGTATCAAGCGCTCGTCCGGGATTTTTTCATCCGCAAGGTACATCTCCATCAACTCGTCGTCGTTTTCGACGATGGCTTCGAGCAGGCTCTGCCTCGTTTCCTCGACGCGGTCGGATTCGCCGGAGGGCACCTCGCCGCTTCGCGCGTTTTTGCCGTCCACGAACCACGCCTTGCGGGCCATGACGTCAATCACGCCGTTTATTCCGTGCTGCTCGCCGATTGGAATGACAAGCGGGGCGACTTTTGTTCCGAGCCTGGAGCGAAGCTCGCCCACGACGCGGAAGTAATCGGCTCCTTCCTTTTCGAGTTGCGAAATAAAAATCAGCCTCGGCAGCACAAGCTTTTCACAATATTCCCAGGCCTTCTCCGCCTGGCTTTCCAACCCCGCATGCCCGTTGATGACGAGAACGGCCGCGTCCGACGAATAAAGCGCACCAATCATCTCGCCGATGAAATCCTGATAGCCCGGCGTATCCAGAATGTTCAAACGGAATCCGCCGTCGTCCACAGGAATCACCGTGGTGAAAATCGAGTACTTGCGCTTGATTTCTTCGGGATGGTGGTCGCTGACGGTGTTTCCGTCCTGGATTTTGCCCATTCTAGTGGTTGCGCCGGTGGCGTAAAGCAGTGCTTCCGCGAGGGTGGTCTTACCCGACCCGCCGTGCCCGACGAGGGCGAAATTGCGCTTGTTTGCTATCGAAACGTGCGACATGACATCTCCAACAGTGATTTGGGAACGACGATATTAGCACAGGGGATGCCCGTGCGCTAACCTGCGCGGCGGCTTGTGAAGCTCGGCAGGCAACCTTCGCTTCAGGCTCCGCCCGAAGTATATTCGTTTGAGTACTTGAAGCCCCATTTAAACTTCTTCATTAACGTGTTGATAAAGTTGAAATCGCGCAGTTTGATCATTTTTAGCGGCTTCGAATAGCGGGAGATCCTTACTTCGTCGCCCTCTTCCAGGTTGTAAAAAACCTGTCCGTCGAATGTCGCCATCAACGGAGGGCCGCCCGGCTCCGGCAGGATGCGCACGGTTTTGTCTTCGGGCACGACCAGAGGCCGGATGTAAAGCGAGTGCGCGCAAATGGGCGTAACCATTATCGTACGCAGCGTCGGATCGATAATGGGGCCGCCCGCCGCCATCGCGTACGCGGTGCTGCCGGTGGGGGTGGAAACGATCAAGCCGTCCGCGTAATAGCTGACCAGAAAATTGTCGTCAATGTAACAATCCAAATCCAGCATCCGCGGGATTGTCGCGTTGCCTATAACCACGTCGTTGAGCGCTATGTCGCTTGCGGCCTTCGCTCCCCCGCGGATAATCGAGCCTTGAAGCAGTATCCGTTTCTCGGTCTCGTAACCGCCGCTGGCCAGCAACGCGGCAAGAGGCTCCAGTTCCTCGAGCTTCGCCTGACAGAGAAAGCCCATTTTGCCCATTTCGACGCCGATAATGGGAATCCCCGCGCGCGCGGCCAGCCTGGATGCTCCCAAATATGTTCCGTCGCCGCCGAATACCATCAAATACGACAGGCCGTGATCTTTCGGCAGCGCGGCGGGCCGCGGCGGATTCGTTTCGTTCAGCGTTGGCGACAGAAATTCAGGCGCGAACCCGTGGCGTTCCAGCACGGGAAACACCTTCCGCTCGATGAAGCTGCGCTTCACCCTGAACGGATGAAGGACTACGCCGATTTTGGATGTTTTTCTCAACTTGCCTGTCCGGGCATTCGCCCCGGCCATTGAATCATATCACCGGGGGTTTTCCAGCATGAGCCAAAGCGGGCTTGAGAAGCGCGAAATATTCGCGGTTTCCTTTGTGGCCGGCAACCGGACATTCGAACAGCCCTTGACAAGACAACCCCTCGCGTTCCAGCCTTTCCACCGAGTAATCCAGAATCCGTTTTCTAAGCGCATCGCCCTTGACCACTCCGCCTTGCCAATCCGGCTGGACGCACCACTGTTTCGGGATTTCGAATTGGGGTTTGACCAGCGCCAGTACCGCGCCTCCTTCGACCAATAGCTTCGCCGGAGCGGGCAGCGCAACCGCAAGCGAAATGTGATTGAGATCTGCCGTGATCAAATCAACCGATTCGCCCACCTGTTCAGCCGTAAGAAACCTTGCATTTGTCCTTTCGTGAACGGCCACCCTGGGATGATTTCGCAACACCCAGTCCAAAACTCCGTATCCCACGTCAACAGCATGCACTTTCGCCGCGCCGTAAGCCAGCAGCACGTCGGTGAACCCCCCCGTCGAGCAGCCTAGATCCAGGCAGACCTTGTCCGCGGGCGATACTCCGAAATGCAGCAGTGCCGCTTCCAGCTTCAATCCTCCGCGGCTCGCCCACTCGCCCGGTTTGCAAAGAGCCTTTATTGCGGCATCCGGATTGACCGGCATTTCCTCGTCGTACGCGTTTTTTCCGTTTACCGTCACCCTGCCCCTGCGAATCAGCATTCGGGCCGCCTTCAAATCATCCGCGGCCCCGTTCGTAACCAGGAGTTGCGCCAGATTGTCCACATTCATTTCAATCGGGCGGCGCAGATACCCGCGCACGGATTATCGAACCACCCCGTAGCCGTAGAGAAACAGCAATGTGACGATTGCGCCCAGTATCGAGCCCACCACGACTTCCGCGGGATTGTGGCCCAAAAGCTCCCGGTATTCCTCGCGGAACTTGGTGTCGGGCTTTAAGAACTTGCCCGCAAGAAGCTGCGGAATGATGTCGTTCAGCGCCGCCGCATGCTCCCCGGCGCTGCGCCTGATTCCGGTGGCGTCGTACAAAACGATTGCGGTGAACACAGCTGTGATAGCGAACTCGATGCTGTCCCAGCCGCGGATCAGCCCCACGCTGGTGCAAATGCTCGCGACGAGCGCGCTGTGCGAAGAGGGCATGCCTCCCGTGTCGATAAGCTTGGCGACGTTGATACGCCCTTCCTGAACGAGCGAAATCACCAGCTTTATGCACTGGGCGAGAACCCATGAAAACAGCGCTGCCCAAAGCGGCGCGTACTTCACGAATAATTCGGCCATCTGTCTTCCTTGCGGATTTAGACGGCCGATATTAGCCCAAAAACCGCGTTAATTGCAAAACAGGAACATGGGAGCTATTCAAGCCGAATCCTGTTCCACAGTTGCGTAAGGTCAACCGCACCGACCTTGTTGGCGATTCCCTGCAACACGAAAATCTTGTGCTTTTCATTTTCCCGGAAATACAAGACATCCTGGACGCCGCCGAAGAAAGTATCGCTTTCTCCGAAATCGAACGGCTGCGTAAAGGGTGATTTGCCGACGCCGTCGTCGTTCGGATCGATGAAGAACACCTCGTCGGTGTTGAAGCTTCCCGCCAGAACGCCGAGGCCGGGAAGACCTGCAAATCCCGACACGAAGCTGAATTCCTGCGTGAGAACGATAGGGTTGTCCGGGCCGCGCTGAACGATGCCCGTATCCAGCCGCACCCGGTACACCTCTGCCTTCAGGTTGCTTCCCACGTAGGCGACATCCTGATTGACCAGAATAATCGTGCCCGGCAGCGTTTCGCCGAGCGACAGAGAATAAACGACCTGGCCGGATGCTGGATTGAACGCGACAATTCCGCCCTCGCTGCCGGCATAGGCCTCGTATTCCGCGGTGAACTGGCTTTCGCCGGTGCAAACGAAATAGATAATTCCGTCGGGCGATGTGTAGGCCGCGGTCGGATTCACAAACGGAACATTTATAAAACGCTCGAATGCGAAAGCCGCAAGGTCTAACACAGCGATTCTTCCGGGCGCGTACTCGGCTTCTATTCCGCTCGATGGGTCACCAAACGAAACTATCCCCGAAATGGGGACGTACAGTTTTCCGCCGTACGCTGCCATTTCTCCCGGGCCGATGTACGCAAGCGCTTCAAGACCACCTAATGCGAGCGAAACAGACTCGCCGTCAACAGCGTCCTGCCCGGCCCGGTAGCGGTAAACCGCGTTCGTGCCGTTAGCACAGATGTAACAGGCATCTCCGACCCATTCCAAATCGAACGGCCCGGCGCCGACCGGAAACGAAATCGTGCGCACCGCGGCGCCGTCGTACGCGGAATTGACGGTCATCGTGTTCGAAAGTGAGTTGAGCGTGTATATTTCGGCGCCCCGCGCCTCGAATCTGGACGGCGCGCTTCCGGTCGTGAAAAACCCCTTTTTAAGCGCGGCCTGAAGCTCGGCCGGAGTGACCTTGTTGGTTCCGGGCGGCAGCGGCGGATTTGCGGAACCGGAGCCGCCTCCGCATCCGGATGCAATCAGTATGGCCAGCGACGCCGCCGTTGCAATGAACATATTGATAACAACATTCTTCTTCATTTCCTAACCTCCGAGATTATTCACTTTGCATCTGGAAAGATGCGGACACTACACCTCGCGATTTACCGAAAGAAAAAACGAGCGGCCGGGCCGGGGGAAATCCAGGCTGTCCCGGATATCTTCGTCGAGCAGGTTGAATCCCGACACCGAAATCCGCCAGGAATCATCGGGCCTGAAAACAAGAGCCGCGGACAAATCGCCGGCCGCGCCCACATACAGCGAGCCGAATCTGTCGACGGGCGTGGAAGAGCGGTGAAGGAATGAAGCCGACACTTGCCAGTTGGCGGACTCGCGCGATATGCCGACACTCCATTTGCGCGGAGACCTCCCCGCAAGCGGAAGTCCGCCGTCCAGGTATTCCGCGTCAAGGAATGTGAATGAGCCGTCCAGCTTCCATCCGTCCGCGGGAGCCGCTTGTATGTCCAGCGATACGCCCCGGCTTCGCACCCCCCCCGTGTTTTCCGCGCGAAGCCGGTATGCGGATACGGGCACGAATTCGATCGATTCCGAAAACCGGTGGATAAATCCGACAAGTGAAGCATCCAACTTGCTTCCTCGAAATCGCGGGCCGAAATCGAACGTGTATCCGGTTTCCGGGAAAAGCTCCGGGTTGCCGCCGATGAATCCCGATTCGGGATAATAAAGCTCCGCGAAATCGGGCCGTCTGAACGAGCGCGCCGCGCTGCCCGCTAATGACAATCCCGCACCCAGTTTACGCTCCATTCCCAGTTTGCCGCGCCAGCCGACGGGGCCGTCGCTCGCCGCCTCCCCGGACAGTGCGGCGGAAAAAGCCGCCTTGCCGGCGTAAAACTCGCGCCATAGAGTCGCGGCGATTGTTCTCCGTTCAGGATTCCCGTAGGAATCGTCGGAAAGAACCGCTCCATCGATAGATATTTTTGCACCGAAGATACCCCCCCCCGACGGACGCCTGAACGATACCGCGGCGCCGGCGGCGTATTCGGATTGATCAGCATACACCGCGTTTCCAAGATAAGGCGAAGGATCGCCGAAGCCCGTGTGTTGGACGCGCGAGTAGCCGGTCCACGTCAACTCGCCCTTTTCAAACGATTTGTCCGTCGAGGAAAAACCGGCGAGAAAAAGCGTGTCGTCCTGGTGCGCCGAAGGCGTCGGAAATTCCGACAGCCCCGGCACACCGCCGGAGCGGTCGGCGGCCAGCAAAAATGCGGAATCGTCCCGCGCGGCGTTTTTGGTTTGCCAAGACAGCGCGACCGCAACGCGCTCGCGTTCGTTGTTCGAGCGCGTGTAGGTTTTCCCGTCGCGCCGCCCGTAGGTGAAATCGCCGTCCGCAGAATCATAGCCAATGGCCATGACAAAATTCGAATTTCCTGCGTTCCATCCGCCCCTCATCATCGCGGAATAAGTCCCGAAACTGCCGCGGCCGGAGCAAAATGAAGTTCCTGTATCGTTCGCCAGGCGCAAATCCAGTTCTCCCGCGAGCGCTTTCCCGCCTATCGAGCCTGGGCCGCGGGTGACGAGAGCGGATTGCACAAACCAAGCCGGCAACAGCGAGAGGTCGAAAACGCCGCCGGTCGCGGGCGAAAGCGGCGCGCCTTCAAGCAGAATATCGGTTTGGTGCGCGCCCGCGCCGCGGATCGAAAACGTCGTCATATCCAGTCCCCCCCCCAGGCCGCGCACTTCGACGCCCCCGAGCGTATCAAGGACATCGCCGAGCGACTCTCCGGGAATCAAGAAATCCTCGATGTCAATCAACAAAAAATCCTCGCCGGGCAGCGATTCCGCGGACGCGGGTTTCTCGCCTTCAACCTCCACTTCGCCGACTTCGATTTCTTCGGAATCGTCCCGCCCCGAATCGGCTTCGGCGGCAGATTCGGAATTTCCGCCCGAACCTTCATCTTGGCATTCGGCCGCCCCGATCCACGCGGCATTTAGCGAAAGTATCAACCAAATAGCGGCAAGCAGCCGGAAAATCATCCCAAATACCTCCCCCTGCGCATCAGCCAAAGAAAAAACGGAACGCCCATAATCGCGGTCGCCGCTCCTATCGGCAGCTCGCCCGAGGGGAGAGCCGCGCGCGCGCCCAAGTCGCACCACACAAGCGCCGATGCTCCGATCGCGGCGGCCACCGGAACGAGCCGCCGCGCGCCCCCCCCCACGATCAACCGAGCGATATGCGGTACGACCAGGCCGACGAAACCCACGATTCCCGCGGCGGAAACCGCCAGCGCGGCCAGCGCGGTCGCCGCGCCCACGACCCACAGCCGCACCGCGCGCACGTCCACGCCGATGCTCTGCGCGACGGTTTTGCCCAAAAGAATCGCATTGAGTTCGCGCGAAAGCGCAAGCGAAATCGCAAGCCCCGCAACCGCGCCCGCGGCAAGCCACGCGACCTCGCGATATCCGACGCCCGCGAGCGAGCCCATCAGCCAACGCATCACAAGCCCCACTTCGCCAGGCCTGCCCCACAAAACGAGCACGCTCAAAAGGCTTCCCGCAAGAAGCGATAAGGCGACTCCGGAAAGCAGCAGCGTAACGGTCTCATCTCCCCGTACGCCTCTGGCGATAAGCCATACTCCGGACACAAGCGCGAACCCGCCCGCGAGCGCGAACACCGGAAGGGGAATCGGAATATTCGGCAAGAAAATAATTTTTACGGCCGCGCCGAGCGCCGCGCCGCTGGACACTCCCAAGATGAACGGATCGGCAAGCGGATTGCGGAAATACGCCTGTAACAAAAGCCCCGAAAGCGCGAGCGACATTCCGATAAGCCCCGCGCCGAGCGCGCGGGGAAGTCTTAGCGACCATACTATCGTCGAAAGCGCCTTACGGTGGGCGTCATCGGAATATGCGCCCGTAAACAGCGATATCGGATTGACATACTCCTTTCCCGCGGCCAACGAAAGAACCAATCCGAGTGCGAGAAGGGTGAGCGCGATTGCAAGAAGCCGCACAAGCCTCGCATCTCTGGAATTCGCGTTCTCTTTAATAGGGGGGGAGGTCACTCGACATCCTCCAGTCCGTCGAGATATGCGGAGAACTTTTCGAGCGCGTTGAAAATGCGCGGTCCCGGACGCAGCAGCTCGTCCTGATCTATTACGCAAATCCGTCCGTATTTCACGGCGGAGGTGTTTCGGAACGCCGGATTTTTGCGCGCCGCGGAAAGAATGGAATCCGTTGCATCTTTCCCCGCGACGAGCGGAGAATGCCCGACGAGTATAACCTCCGGATCCGCGGAGGCTATTTCCTCCGGCGAAAGCTGCGGCCATCCCTGCGACGATTTCCGTTCTCTTCCCTCCCCGCTCGCGATGTTCCTGGCGCCCGCAAGTGAAATCAGGTCGTCTATAAACGTGCCCTCTCCCGCCGTGTAGTACGGCGCTTCGACTCCTCCGAAATACACGCGCCATGCGTGCGCGCGTCTGCGCGACTTATACTCCGCCATAAGCGCCGATTTTTCGAATTCAAGCCGAATCGCATTATCGCGGCTTGCGCACATAATTCCGATTATCCGGATCGTCTCCAAAACGCCATTGAGAGATGTCGCCTCATCGACCGCAAAAACCGCGACGCCCGCCTCCCCCAGCCTCTCCACGATTTCCCTCGGGCTGACCTTCTGCACGAACACCAGATCCGGTTGAAGAAGAACGATGTCTTCAAGCGACGGGTTGAGCAATCCACCAATTGATTTTATGTATGCAACTTCAGGAGGATAGTTGCAGAAATCCGAGCGGCCCACGAGCCTCCCCCCCGCGCCGAGCGCAAATACCGTTTCCGTAATCGCGGGAGAGAGCGATACGATGCGCTCCGGCGGTTTCGCCAATGTCACTTCGCGTCCCAGTGCGTCGAATTTGGTCAGAGGCCATTCGGCATCGCTTTTCGCCGCCGGGGATTCGATTCCGGCGTTCTTGTTTTCGGGTATGCGTGAAAACGTCGAGTACGCCTGGCGCAGATACGGCAGCGCGATCAGCAGGACGAACACAACCGCCCAGAAGCAAAACGCAAAGTATGCCGTCCGCCGTCCGCGGTATCTCTCAACCATTATGCGCCTCCAATCCTTGGCCGGAAGACGCGGGAAGCACCGCCCTCCCCCCCGAAACGAGCGCCTCGATTCTGAATCCGCCGCCGTAAAGCGACGCAAGCCGCTCTTGCGTCAGCATCTCGTCCGCGATTCCGTCTGCCGCAATTTTCCCGCGCGCCATCAGAACCAGCCTGCCACCGAGCGCCAGCGCGAAGTTGAGATCATGCGTGACGGCCGCGACCGCCGCCCCCCCCTCCGCGAGCCCGCGCAATGTCGCTATCATCCCGCCGACGTGCTGCAAATCCAGATCGCCCGTCGGCTCGTCCGCCAATACAATCGAAGCGCCCTGCGCAAGCACCCGTGCCAGGTGCGTCCGCCGCAGCTCACCGCCGCTTATTTCACCCGACAGCCGGTCCGCGAGATGCGCAATTCCGGCCTTCTCCATCGCCTCCGCTACTTTCCCTTCCGATGCGTCATCGCCCCGCTCCCACAGCGAAAACGCCGCAGGCATATGCGGATACCGCCCCAGCGCGACAATCTCGCGCACCGTCAGCCAGGGCGAATAAGGAAGGTACTGCGGCATCAGTGCGACGGCCTTTGCAAGCTCCCGGCGGCTGAAATCCGCAACCGCTTTGCCGTTTATCTCGACCGTGCCCGAATCCGGCGCAAGCGCGCCCGAAAGCAGATTCAGTAAAGTCGTTTTCCCGCTCCCGTTCGGCCCGCTAATCGTGACCAGCTCGCCCGGCGCGACCGACAGCGACAGCCCGTCAATCACGCGCCCGCCGTCGTATCCGAACGAAATTCCCGCTGCGTTTACCGCCGCTCTTGCGCTCAGACGCCCGCACCCCCGGCGGGCTTCGGAGCGGGAACACATCCGGGCATTGCAATGCGAACGTGCGCGCATAACCGCACGGGCCGCGCACCCGATACAGATATCGCAATGCCGAAACAGCGAAAGCCGAAAGCCATCGCGGCTTACTCCGAGAAGCCCTGAAGTTTCCGCCCGGTCTCCTGACTCGGTTTCAACCCCGCCCGGCGCCTTCTCGCCCGAAGGCAATGGCGTAGTGCCGGGGAGTCCGCCTCACAGTGGCTGGTCCGTGCCGGATTTGCACCGGCTTCCCGCCGACGGAACGGGAGGAGTATAGCACTCGCGGCAAACGCGGTCAATCTCGATCGCGTAAACTTGTGCGGCTAGAAAGCACCTGTTTCGTCGCGGCCCTATAGATATCAATAATAAATTGCGAACTTCAGCGCCTGTTTCGTGCGATCCTGATACGCGATGCAAGGCCCGACGGAATTTTCGGCGATGGAGGCGAAATGGCCAACGTCGCCCAGGCTGTCGATGATTTCGGGCTCGCCCCAGCTGGTAGCGTCCGCATCGGTGGCGCGAATGATGGCGAGCGCGCATCCGTCGAACATCCCTGGCACATTCAAGTGTTGTGCATATGCAATTGCAGGCACTCCACCAATAATTCCTGCCGAAGGCGAAAAATTCGAATTGGAATTATCTATGAATACCCTATTGCCCCAACTTGTTCCTTCGGGATCCAAAGCGCGCATATAGTAAATTCCGCTTCCATTGAAATAAACAACAGCAGGACAACCCGATACTTCTATCGCTGCCACTACACGGTTTTCGCTATAGTTTAGTTCCAAATCATCGAGAGTGACAGAGGAATTCCATTCGTCGCCGTTGGCATCCAGAGCCACGGTTGCCTTTAGCTGGTTGTCATGGACGTAGAAAACGCAAGGTTTGCCACCTGCTTCAACCAACGATACCGAGTATTCCCAGTAGTTCATTCCCCCGGGCTCAAGTTGAACGGGTGCTGCCCAAGATATTCCATCCGGGTCGTTTGCATGGATGAACCAAAAGCCACGCGCAAATCGCGAAAAAGCAGCTGCAGGATTCCCGTTTACTTCCTGCAACGAAATACCAAGTGGATCATGATACATAAGATAATCCACCGACACGGGAGGGCTCCAAACAAAACCTGACTGGTCTTCGGCAGTTGCATAAGCCAGGTAATCGTTGAACAGGTCGGAACTGAATGCCATTGCAGGTTTTCCAAGGATCTCCGATGCAGTGAAAACCAAGCCGAAATTTGAAAAACCGGGATCGATTGGCGCATTCCAAGATTGTCCATACGGATCCAATGCCGACAAATAAAAGAGTACGCCATATTTTGAAATAGCGATGCCCGGTTTGTTCTCACTCACAATCATCGATGGTCGATAGTAGCCATTGTAACCGGAATCCAATACCGTTATGTGCCACTCCTTGTCGTGCATGCTTGGCGATGCAGTAACCGATGCTTGAGCATAATCGCTTTCACCGTCGTCGGACACTTTGACTACCGGCGAATAGCTTCCCGGATGCGTGTAGGTATGCCTGACTTTCGGCGCGTATCCCGAATTGAAATCCCAAACGCCGTCGCCTTCCACATCCCATTCGTAAGTAAGCAACGAGCCGTCTTCGTCAGTGCTACCCGACGCATCGAGCGTCACCGTAAACGGGACTTGTCCAGTTGATTCCGAGACATCGAGCGCAGCCTGCGGACCGGTCACTTCTCCGCCGAAAACGTAAAGATCGCCCGCGGGTACGAAAAGCCTGCCGTCGGCGCTGATTGCGGGATTGTGGTGGACTTGAACCGAGCCGACCGGATACTCCCAAAGCAATTCTCCGGTAGAGGATATGGAAACTACCTGACTCTGGTCATCGATCTGGCCGAAGAAAAGAAAATACAGCGTGCCGTTTGAATCCATAGCCGGCGCTGAAATCAATGGTCCGTTGGCCTCGCCATCGTACCACCCCAAATTGGTGAACTCCGTGCTCCACAATTGCTGACCTTCTTGCGAAATTGAATCCAGGTAATTGGGATACACTCCATAATATACGGAGCCGTCAATCCCGACTGCCGGAGGCCCGCTGCATGCGGTCAACCCGCCTAGCCATAATTCCGTGCCGAGACGATCAAAGGCAACAAGTTTTTCTTGCCACGCGGCAAGCAGAACTTCCCCGCCCAACCCGATAGATATGCCTCCATCCCCATAATAGGACCAGTACTTTGACCATGAAACGCCCGAATCATAGCCAAATGCCTTGATTCCATCTTCGCCAAAAATGTACGCGGTTTCGTCCGGTGCAATAGCGATGCTTCCCGGCCCTTCCGACTTTGCGGAAATCGACCATCTGAGTTCTCCCGTATTCCAATAGGACTTTACGGAAGGTTCCGAGTTCGGAATCGAAGTTCCTGCAACGACTTTTCCATCTTTGGTGCAAGCCAATCCAAGCGCCGCCCCGCCAATAGGCTTGGACCAAAGCAAGTTTCCATAGCCGCGGCCTATCGCATATAGGAAATACTCCGTTCCATCGCCCGCTTTCAGGAATATCCTGCCTTCGCCGTCCATCACAGGATCGTCAATTATGTCGACGGCTTCGAAAAGCACTTCGATATCGCCTGACCGTTTGGCAGCGCAAAACCTGTCAATCGGGGGATCTGCGGACTCGTCCGCCACAACGACATAAACCGCGCCGTACTCGTCCACAATCGGGCTTGAATCCACCTTGCCCGGCAATCCGAGTATCCTCCCAGCCCGCGGATTCTCGCTGTCCACTGCAACCGGCACATCCGCCCTGCTCCGGTGAGTCGCCCAGCGGCCTGGCTGGGGCCAGTTGCCATACGCGTCGCCGTCGGTGACAGTTAATTCGAAAGTCGTTTCGTCGGTACCGAAGTAATTCGACGCGGTCAGAACGCATCTGTACTTGCCCGGATGACCCAGCGTGACCACCGGGAATCTGTCGGTTGTTGTAGAGGGAGTTGCGGCCTCGCCGAACTGCCAGTTGAAGTCCATCGGATACGAGCCGCCAATCAAGGGTATGAACTTGACCGTTTCTCCTTCTGCCCCCTTTATTGGCGATGCGCCGAAAACTACCGGCGATACTCCTTGGCGAATTATGTGAATTACAATGACAACCTCGTCAGAGCCGAAATAATTCGACACCTTGAGATGCACGCTGTAATCGCCCGGCTCGTCCCATATCACAAGCGGCGCTGCTTCGTTCGAGTACCGTGGCGAAGCTCCTTCGCCGAAATCCCACTCCGCCAAAAGCGGCGCGGAGCCGGTAACGAACGGCATAAACGGCACGAATTCGCCCTCGACCGCGGTTTCGGGAAGCACCCAAAGTATTTCGGGCGCGGTTCCGACCGGCACAACCGAAAGGGGGAATTCGAAAGCATGGGAGCCGAGTGCATTCGATAAAGTAAGCGTGGCCTGGAAATCACCATATGTAGTCAGCACGACTTCAGGCGATGCGTCGGTCGCATTATTCGGCAGTGCGGCGCCTCCGAAATCCCAAAAATACGTGAGTGGTTCGCTTCCTTCGACCTGCGCCTCGAACGTTACCACGCTTCCCTGGTCGCCCGAAGTAGGTGTTACGGACAAAACCCGCGGCTCGATTCCTTTTGGCGCAATGTTGCTCGCCTCTCCATAATTACCAGATCCGTCGAGCGGCCTTACCACGAAAAAATTTCCTGCCTCCGCCGGAACTTCGAACGAACAGCGCTTGGGGATGCCCGCCCCCGTCGTTGTTTCAACGCTTCCCGGAAGCTTGGCCGAAAAAGCTCCGTCGCGGGTTTCTGACGCGAACACGGCGTAGCCCCAAACTTCGCCCAGGTAATTCAAAGCGATCGGGACGATATCGCTAACACCTATTTCGCCATCGCCGTCGCCGTCGATCCACCTTTTAAGTTCCGGATATCCGGCGCCGTCTTCCACCTTCGAGCCGAAATACATGGCTATCGGCGTTATATCGGCCACATTTACTTCGCCGCTGCCGTCGTAATCGCCCCAATTCGTATAAGTCCAGGATAGCGTGCCAGATTCTTCATCGTAAATGAGATCGGATACCGCGCCGAATCCTGCCTTTGGCACGCTGGATGCTTCGCGGAGTCCCGATTTTCTGGAGGATGCGGATGTAACAAATTCAATGAGCTTTGCGCGCAAAATATCGAAGGTTTGAGGATCGGCGTCTTGCGGTACCTCGAACTCGCTTATCTCCGATATTGCATCCAAGAGCGCGCCGGGGTCCGAGTTTTCAATGGCCGGCGGAACGAGATTTTGAGGTTGCGACGACGGATTGGACGCATCGAACAGCCGCCCGGCTGCACGGCAACTGGCAAAAACAATGACGGCGCCGATTGCAAGGAAAACCGCCGGCAATAACGAATTTCGATGATATGCAAAACGAAAATGAAGCCTGCCCATACGGGTCTCCCTTTCCCGCAAAGTGCGCTCCGATAGGGCGGCACAACCCCATCGAGCCGCCACCTTTATTATATCCGATAATTTGCCTTTATGCCGTGAAATTGAAGTGCAACGGAAATTTGCCTATAAAACAGCAGTTGGAATTAGTGCGATGCAAATCCCTACCCCCACGGGTCGATCGTCACCTTGCTGGCCCTGCGGCCTTCTAGAAAAATGGATTTCAGCGCCGCGTCTATTTCTTTCAGCGCGAACCGGTTCGTGATGACCGGAGACGGGTCCACGCGCCCCGCCATAAGAAGGTTGCGGCTCTGGTACCACGTCTCGAACATCTTGCGGCCGTTGATACCCAGAATCTTCGCCCCCTTGAAGACGACGCCGTTGTTCATGGGCCACGAAATAACGTCCTGCGTGCTTATTCCGAACGCGGTGAATGTGCCCGCTTTTTTAAGCACGTTGAAGCCGAGGTTTATCGCAGCTTGAGCTCCGGACATTTCAAGCACAACATCCACTCCCTCTCCGCCCGTGTGATCCATGATAAACGCCTTCGGATCTTTTTCCCTGCCGACATTTATCACGTAATCCGCGCCCATTTGCTTGCAGATTTCCAGCAGGAAGTCAACAAGGCCCGTTACGATAATTTTGGTCGCTCCCACCGCGCGCGCGATGCCCGCGGCGAACGCGGCGATCGGCCCGTCGCCCGTAATCAGGATTTCCTTCGCCGATACTTGCGACTCCATCACCGTGTAGCACGCGTTGCCGAAAGGTTCGAGGATGCTCGCGTGGTCGGGATTCATGTCCGGCGGATTCTTCCAGCAGACGGTTTCCGGGAACTTGGCGTACTGCGCGAAGACGCCGTCCACGTCAACGCCGAGGATCGTGAGATGGCTGCAGATGTGCTGGTTGCCGGTGCGGCACTGGAAGCAGAAACCGCAGGGGATGTGTGTCTCCGCCGAAACGAAGTCGCCGACTTTCATCGAGCGCACGCCTGGGCCGACCGCGACGATTTCGCCGCATCCCTCGTGGCCGAATACCAACGGCGGCTTGATGCGCCCCTGCGCCCACTCGTCCCATGTATATATGTGACGATCGGTTCCGCAAACGGAGGTGCGCACGACCTTGATAAGCACTTCGTTATCCACGGGCGCGGGGATGGCGACGTCCATCAGCTCGCATCCGGGCGCGGGCTTGGCTTTCACTGCGGCAAGCATCGTTTCGGGCATTAGCGGTACTCCGGCCCGCCGGATTGAGCACTCGGCCCGGGCGGGCAAGGCCAGATTATATTCCTATCTCCGCCAAATCAATAGGCCGGGCCGGGCAGCCAGCGTGCTAGAAACGGCACAAGCGCATTCTCCGATGTTGTAATTACTGAACCGTCGGCCGGGAAAAAGAAAGTCTAGCCGCCTGATATCGTCTGGCGGATGGCGGCGCCGAGCGATAGCTGCTCCTCTTCCGTGAGCGGCTCCTCTTCGATTACCGGTTTTTCGTCAGCCTCCTTCCAGTTGGGGAAGGACTCGGCGGGCGTTTCGGCGGCCGCGGCGGCTTCTATTTCCGCTTGAGTGGGTACCGCTTCGCCGGGCTCCGCATATACCCAATCGCTGCGCTTGCCGGTGACCAAATCCATCCAATATGAGTAAACGAGCCGCTTGCGGCGGCGGTTGTTTTGCATCTTGCGCTTGCGGAAGACGTCCTTTCTCATGTAAACGTGGCCGTCCACACCGAAAAAGAAGCGTTTGTCAACGCTTCCGTCCCCGTAGGAACGCGTCCAGCCTTCAACTAGGCCGTTCCCGAATGGAAGGGTAGACCGTGTATAAGAAATCGGCCCCTCCACCCATATCCGGTTGTAGGGATCGTACCAGAGCGGAGCGGACACGCCCTTCGCGCTGCCAACCCAATAGGTGAAGAATTGATCGCTATGAGTTCCCTTGAGCGAAATTTTCGTGTATTCGAACAGCCCCGAAGCGTGCTTCACGGTGCCGTCCACCGTTCCCTGCGCGAATGCCGCGCCCGAAAGAAGCGCAACGGCAAAAGCGAAGCTAATTGCGAGTCTGACCATCTGCGTACACCTCCGCGCCTTGATTATACCCCCCAAACACCTTCCGGCAAACGCCTAAACCGAGCCGGAATGCGTCCGAAAACAAATTGACAGCCATCGAAAGCTCCGTTCGCGGGCCATTCGCGGGTTGCCACCTATTTGCAGCACGGCTATAATCAAAGCCGCCGACCCGATTCGCGCGCGATCCGCGGCGGGTGGGCGCATCCCGACGCAGGAGGCCGACGGAATCTAGTCATGTCAACGGCGAATATATCTTGGAGGCAGATCGCCGCCATTTTCGCCGGATTCCTTCTGCTCGTGACGGTGCTGGACGCGATACTGCATTTCGCCGCGCCGTCCGGCATCGGCCCGATTCCCACCCCAATCGCGATTTCCGCGGCCAATTTGGTTGCGCTTTTTGCCGTCCTTTTTTATATTCTGAAAAGCAACGCCCGGACCCAAATCCCGCCCGTGAGGAAATCGCGCCAGGAGCTTGAGTTTATCTTCAATCATTCGGTCGGCGCGATTGCGGTTTGCGACAAAACGGGGCGCGTGCTGGAAGTAAACGAAGAATGGCGGCGTCATCCTTATCTCGGGCAATATGTGGAGCTGATTCCAACGCGCTCGCTGCTGGTGGCGAACCTGTTTGACGATTCCAGCAGGCAATCGGTCATCGAGTCTTTCAAATCGCTGAAACAGAACAAGCAAAGGTGCAAATTGACGCTTATCCAGCAGCTTCCCAGGGAAAGGTACAGCTTTACCGCCACGCTGGATTTCCTTCCCGCCGGAGGCGGAAAGGTGCTCGTCCGTTTGGAGGATGAGTCCAAGTACCGGGAGGCTCTGGGAATGCTGACCGAGCAAAACCTGGCGCTGTTGGACGCGGAATCGCGATACAGCCAGGTCGTTGCGAAGGCCGGCGACGCGATCGTTCTTATCGACGCGGAAACGCTGGTCATCACCGAATGCAATCCGGCCTTCGAAAGATTGACGGGCTGCAATGCGTTCGACTTGCTTGGCAAAAACATAATTTACATATTCCCGCCGGAGGAAATCGAGGACGCGGCGGAGCTTTTCCGTCCGATGGAGCCGGGCGAAAGCCCGCGCTCGCTGGATCTCGAACTTGTGGGCGCGGACGGCAAACGCGTAATCGCAAACTTTCGGACGGTGCGGCTGGATCTGGGCGACCAGGTATACATCCTCGCCATCGCCCGCGACGTGACGGAGAGATACGAGCTCGAACGCGATTTGATAGCCAGGAATCTGCTTTTCAGCAGGATCGTCAAAATCGGCAAGGCGCTTAATGAAAGTTTGAAGCTTTCCGACATAGTGGACACGCTGGACAGGGAGCTGAAGGATCTTTTCCACTACACCAGGTTCTCGCTGTTGCTTGCCGACGAGCAGAACCTGGGAGCATTCCGGGCCGAATGCCGGCCTCCTAATCCGGCGAGATATCCGCTGGGGGAAGATGTGGGCGTTCACAAAAGCCCGCTTTGGCAGTCTTTCAAAAGCGGAATGCCTTCGCAACTGTTCGTCGGAAAGCTCGACGTCAACACCCTTGAAAGTTTCGGCGTGACCGAAGCATACCCCGGAGCGATTCAGTCGCTTCTCGTGGTAAACATGATTTACAAGAACGAATTGCTCGGCCTGCTTGTGTTTGAAAGCGACAAGCCGGATTCGTTCGATACTCCGACCATCAGCTTCATCACCCAGTTGTCCAGCCAGCTTGCGGCGATTCTCCAAAACGCAAGGTTGCTGGAGTTTGAAAAGCGCAGGAGCGAGCAGTTCGCGCTGATTTACAAGCTCTCCCAGCGCGTTCTGGAGTCGCTTCATATCGACACGATTTTGAAGGAAGCCGGCCGCAATCTCATCGAGTTGTTCGGCTACGACAACGTTTTTCTTTTTCTCGTAGACGAAGCTATAGGAAGCCTTTACCTTTACAGCTCGGTCGGAAAAGATGGAGACTACATAGATGTCGGGCTGCGCGTGCCGGTCGGTGAAGGTTTGATCGGAATCGCCGCCCAAAGCGGAAAGACCCAATTCGCGCCTGACTGCTCCAAAGACGAGCGGTTCGTGAACCACTTTCCCGGTGCGCTGAACATCCAGAGCGAAATCGCAATCCCGATTACCAAGGGCAGGCATATTCTGGGAGTTCTGGACGTTGCCAACCGCGCGGCGAATTCCTTCAAGGAATCCGATATCGCGGTTCTCGAAACGGTCGCGAGCCAGCTCGCCAGCGCGCTCATGAACGCATACAACTTCGAGAACCTGAAAGAACACAGCGAGGCGCTCGAAGCGTACAAGGAGCATATTGCCAACGACCTCGAATTGGCGAGCCGCATTCAAGGCAACCTTCTTCCGGTAAATTTCGTAAATTCAAAACTCGAACTTGCCTACCGATATCTTCCTCACGCAGGCGTGGGAGGAGACTACGCCAAGGTTGTTGAAAAAGACAACTGGCTTTATTTGATTATCGGCGACGTGAGCGGACACGGAGTTTCCGCATCCCTGGTGATGAGCGCCGTAAACAGCCAGGTTGAAAGAATGATATCTTCATCCAAAAGCCCGGCCGAAATCGCCGAAGAAATCAACCGCTTCATTGCGGAAAACTTTGAATTCATGGGTCTTTACCTGACGTTTTTCTGCGGAAGGCTGGACACTGAAACCGACAAATTCGAATACGTCAACGCGGGACATCCCGCGGTCATCGTGCAGAATCCCCAATCCGCCCCTGTGAAGTTGACTTCATCGAATTTCCCGCTTGGTTTGATCGGCAAAAACATTGCCGGGGGATTTGCGGAGGACGTCATTTACATACACCGCGGCGGAAGAATCGTGATGTACACGGACGGACTGCTTGACGAGAAAAACGACGGCTATAACGAGGAAATGCTGATTGCGGATTTGGAGCTGCTTAAAAACGAACACGTAAATTACGTGGCCAACAGAATTGTCGAACTATCATCCGATGCGTTTCCGGGCGAAGCGAACGACGACAGACTGTTGGTAATAGCCGAGTACAGGGAAAAAGTACAAATACTCGAGTATTTTTCCACCATATCCGAAGTGGACAAGGTAATCGCCAAGCTCGTGGATTTGTGTCATGCCTCGGGGTATTCCGAGGAGGAAACCATGATATTGAGACTCAGCTCCTACGAGATGATGGTGAATTCCGTCAAGCACGGCCACAAATTCGACGAGCAGAAGCGCGCATATATCAAAGGCGAATTGCTTGACAAAGGCTGGCAGTTCACGATCCGCGACCAGGGCTGCGGCTTCGACTATGAATCGATCGGTGTCGTTATGCCCGACGACGAGGATTTCTTCAGAACCAGCGGGCGCGGAATCAACCTTACGCGCAGGATATTGGACAAGGTTTCATTCGAAGACGGCGGAAGGTGCGTTATCCTGGAGCGGAATTTTCCGAACGGCAGCGCGCCCTAACTCCCCCCTATGCCCCCCGCTTCGTAATCTTCGTCCAGCAAGTCGAAATCATCCTCCAGTTCGTCGAACGATTCGGTCGAATTGTCGGTTTTGTTGTGAAGCTGAGTGATGAAATGGGAAAGCTCGGTCAGGTAAAAAGACAAATCAAGGTCGATTACCATTACGTTTTCCGGCGTTTTCACGTGGCCGCCGCTCGTATTCAAAATTCCTTCCACGCCGGCGTCAACGAGATCTTCGATCACCTTCGGCGCCTGGTCGCCCGTGACGGCGACGATCGCGATTTTGATTCCCTCCTGTTGAACTATCCGCTTTAGATACTTGGAATTTTGCACCGGAATGCTTTGGATTATGCTTCCCACCTTTGCCGGATTGCTGTCGAACGCGTACTTGATGTTGTAACCCGCCTGTTGGATCTTTTTATTCGCCAAAATGGAAGTGCCGATTTTGCCCACTCCGACGAGAACGACGTCCCATTTTTGATCGATTCCAAGGAGCTCTTCGATCTCCTTGATCAAATCCTTGACTACGTACCCCTTGCCGCGGATGCCTTCGGCGGCCAAATGGAGGCTGAAATCCTTGCGAATCGTGGGCGAAAGAATGCCTGTCGCCCGCTCCATTTCGTCGCTCGTGACGGTTTCCTTTTGCTGGTGCTCCAGGATCCTGAGCGCATAAAGGTAATTGTAAAACCTGTAATCGACCTTTTCCTTGATACGATGCCGCCTAACCATCTTGCAATAAACCTCCTTGCGGGGCTTGTGCCATCTTGCCCCGGCAATCACAACGATTGTGGGACAAAACGCATTCAAAATACCACCATTCTTTAAGCCATGCCACATTGTACCATCCGTCACGAAGAATGTAAAGGCCGGAATTCACATGCCTCGCTCCATTAAAGGACTTGTTTTGGCAATCCGGACGAAGGCTGCGGAAGCTTATTCGATCCATCTTGACTGCAATCCAATCCGTTTTCCGGTTGACTCGCGTGGTATTCTGTCGCGGTCCGTTCAACCATGGATGCAATGAAAATCGGAATTCGGCGGCACATAGAAGACGAGCGCCTTGCGCTCGGGATTGTGCGCGCAAAGGGGCTGACCGTACGCCCCAGCTCCGCGGAGTTTGTTGCCAAAATCGAGCAGCTCGCAGCCGACATCCTTGCCGGCAAAAGTGGAATTTCCGACGATGCAAAATCCAAAGTGCGCAACATGCTGAAAATAGACGGATTCTCTCCGAGCGGCCGCAACCGCCCTGCCAGCGAATACCTATTGAGGGAGCTTGAGCGCACGGGCAAGTTCAAATACATCAACAACGTCGTTGACATCAACAACTACATTTCTTTGAAAACGGCGCTGCCGATCAGCATTTTCGACACCGGCAAGATGGCGGGGGCAATGGTAATCCGAACCGGAAACGTCGGCGAAGCCTACGTTTTCAATCCGGAGGGGCAAATTATTGATGTCAAGCGGATGATCGTCTGCTGCGAGGAACAGCCGGACTACACAAGCATCCCATTCGGCTCGCCCATCAAGGACAGCATGTACTCCAAGGTGAATCCCGGATGCAACCAGGTTCTTGGCGTCATCTACTCCACGCCCCAGCTTTATTCCGCGCCGCAACTGGAGTCGATTTGCCGCGAGATGGCGGATTTGCTGAAAAGCGAAGCGGACGCGGCCGAAACGGCGATCGAAATCCGCTGACCTTCCGGCCGAAAAAAAATGGCCCCGAATCGGGGCCACTTGGAGGAGAGATGTGAGCATTTTCAATTCTTTGGCCAAGGCGGCTACGCCCGTCCGCCCAGGCGCATCGGCTTGTGCTCCTCGATGAATTTCTTGACGCTTGCGATGTCCGCGACCCTCTTTGCAATCACGAACTCCGGCTTGTTATCGCGGCTCCAGTCGCCTTCGGGCAATCCGCACTTGAACACAAGCTTCGCGCCCACCTTTACGTCCGACTTAGAGCCTTCTGCGCCGCCGATGAAATACTGCGTATCATCGGTAAGCTTCACCTTTATCTGATCGGGGAGCTGGCGATGCAGACCCATACCCTCGCCCTGTCCTGCGCCATCACGAGGGGGGCCGAAAAATCCGCCTTCCCCGCCGGGGATGCCTAGCTCTTCACGGGGAAACTGCTCCGGCTTGACGATTACATACTCGCCTTCGATCTTGATCACTTCGCCGTAAATCGGAAGGCCGCGCTGCATCATCCGCTTGCCTTGCTGCCCGCGCCCTTCCATATTCCGGCCCATCCTGTCGCCCCGTCCGCCCGGGCCCATCCGATCGCCCCGGCCATGCGCGAATTTATCTTGCATTTTTTCACGGAACTTTTGGGCGGTTTCCGGATCTGACAATGCCACCAGCAAAGTTTTTCCGTCCTTCTCCAAAATGCAGGCCACTACCTTGTCGCCGGCCTTAAAATCGCCGATAGAGGCTTTTTCGCCGTTTTTGCCAAAGCGGGTGCGCTCCCCGAACTGCACGGTGAGCCTTTCACCCGAAGCGGCCGCTTCCTCGCCGCCGCGTTTCATGTACTTCTCCACATTGATGGTGACGGTGGAAGCCGACGTATTCACGCTGTCAAGGGTGCCGACCGCGAATTTGATCGGCGGCCTTCCTTCGCCTCTTCCCATCTGGGCCGTGGCGGCGCCTGCCACCGCAAGGACAAAAACCAAACCTAAAATCCAGGCATACTTCTTCATCGGGTTCCCAGCTCCTTGTTTGGATCGGCGGCGAGCCGCCGTCGTGGATTATGACGGAATACGGATGCGTCTGTTCACCGCCGAATGCCGAACAAGCAACAAATATCCGCCTCTTCGACGAATGAGCCGCTCCGGTGGTATTCTTAATGCGATGAACAAGCTCTTCTCCAAATGGCACGCGGTGGTTCCCGCAGCCGCGCTCGCGTTCATTCTCGCCTTCAGCTGCCAGGGCGAAAGCAGGGGCAACCCGTCGCCTGCTCCCAATCCAAACCCGCCGGATCCACCGAATCCCCCCGTACAAACAAGTTTCGACGGGGAAAAAGCATTCGACCATCTTGAAGCCCAGATGGCGTTCGGCAACCGGATTCCCGGCACATCCGCACATGTGAAATGCGGCGACTATATAGCCGACACCCTTCGCGGCCTGGGCTTGGAGGTTGAGGAGCAAGCTTTCAGCGTAACGATTCGCGGCCGGGAATTGCCGATGCGAAACATCATCGGCCGGCTGGGCTGGGAAACGGCGCCTCGCGCCAACGTGATACTGGCCGCACACTGGGATACCCGCCCGTGGGCAGACCAGGACATCCCGGCCAACCGCGACAAGCCGGTACCCGGAGCAAACGACGGAGCAAGCGGAGTGGCCGTGCTTCTGGAAATGGCCAGGATTTTCGCCGCCGCGCCGCCGCCGGTCGGAGTGGAACTCGTCTTTTTCGACGGCGAGGATTACGGCCCGGAGCTGTCCGCGATGTTCATCGGAAGCAAGTACTTCGCCGACCGGCTGTCCAATGCGCGGATTCAAAGCTACAAGTACGGAGTGCTTCTGGATATGATCGGCGACAAGAGCCTTCAAATCAAGCCTGAAACTTCAAGCGAAGCTGTGGCGTCCGACGTCTACGCCCGAATACGAAGCATCGCGCAGGAGCTGGGATACGGCGCGCACTTCCTTGGCTCGCCGCTTCAAAGCATCATTGACGACCACATTCCGCTTATCGAAAAGGGCGTACCGATGTACGACCTCATAGACTTCGACTACCCGTACTGGCACACGATTCAGGATACAGCCGACAAGTGCAGCGCCGAAAGCCTGCAAATAGTCGGCACGGTCGTGTCCGCTCTCGTATATATGGAAGACTGATGCAAGGTCGGCGTCCGGAAGTACCGGGCGCCGGAATGGTATGGCGACGACGGTTGGGCTTTTGGGACGGCCGGGATCCGGCAAAAACACGCTCTTTTCCCTGATGAGCGGGCACCGCGCGGAAGCGATTCATCTCGGAGCGGGAGTAAAGCCCCAACGCGCGGTTGTTATGGTGCCCGATTCGCGTCTCGACGCTCTTGCAGCGATCTACAAGCCCAAAAAGGTCACTCCTGTCCATTTCGAAGTGATGAACCTGCCGGGTTTCGGCCCGTCGGACGACCGGAAGCTGGTTGCTTCGATTCTGGCGAATTACCGCAACTGCCAGGCAGTCGCGCTGGCCGTGAATCTGTTCGCGGACAGAAAAGAAGAGGACGCCGCACGGGAAACCGCCGACTTCCTTGAAGAGCTGATGATGATAGACCTGTTGCAGATAGAGGAAATTCTTCCCGCGCTCAAAAAGCGCGCGGCGGGCAAAGAGCCGGACGCCAGGGCGAAATTCGAAAAGCTTTCGGAAATCAAATCCGCGCTTGACGACGGCAAACCGGCGCTGAATGTCCTCGGTTCGGAAGAAGAACACAAACTTGTGCGGGAGTACGGGCTGATTACGACGCGGCCGTTCATGATTGTGGGCAACATCGCCGATTCGGATGTCGGCAGGAATGCGGGGCCGCTGTCCGGGCTTGCGGCAAACTTCGGGGCGGCCTATTTCGAGATCGCCGCCAAGCTGGAAGAAGAGCTTGCATTGATGCTGAATGAAGATGAAAGACGGGAGTTTATGGACGAATTCGGCGTGAAAGAACCCGGACTGAATCGGTTCATTCGCGCTGTTTTCGAGCTGCTGGGGCTCAAAATCTTTTTCACCTGCGGCGATTCCGAAGTCCGCGCCTGGACGGTGGGACGGGATGGCACGGCGCTTGACGCGGCGGCCGAAATCCACACCGACATGGCGCGCGGTTTTATCAAGGCGGACATTATGAAATCCTCGGACCTGATAGAAGCAGGCAGCCCTGCGCCACTAAGGGCAGCGGGCAAAATAAAGCTTGTGGGCAGGGATCATCCCGTGGAAGACGGAGATGTGATCCTGATCCGCTTCAACGTTTGAAAACGCCTTCCGGCCTCGCGCGAAATCGCGTATTGCGAATCGAATTATCGGATTGTACCGGCATTTTGCACGTTTTATATTGACAGCGGCCGTCGCCGCGTTATAATTGGTGGCTCTTTACTTCATCCATCCCATCCCGGGAGCAAAGGAGGTGAATAGATTTGGCGCTTGAGGTGAACGATGTCGTTCAAGGCAGAATCGCGGAGATCCGCAACTTCGGCGCGTTCGTTTGGCTGCAGAACGGAAAGAAGGGGCTCGTTCACATTAGCGAGATTAGTGACAGCTATGTGAAGGACATCCACAGTGCCGTTAAGCCCAACCAAAAGGTGAAGGTCAAGGTTCTATCCATACAGGAAGACGGCAGGATCGAGCTGTCGATCAAGCAGGCGTCCAGTCTGGAATACACCAAGCCTCCTTTACCCGACCCGAGGGACGAACTCCGCGAGAACGTCGAGATGTTCCTGGGCGAGCCGCCCAACATCAACTTTTCACACGACCACCATCGCCATGACGATTTCGAAGGAATGCTCAAAAACTTCAAGAAGCATTCCAGCGAAAACAACTTGGACGTGAAAAGGAGCATCGAGGCTAAACGCGGAGGCATGAAAAAAAGGCGTTAGGCGGTTTGGCGCGTTGCCTGAACGCCGGGGTGGCGGAATGGCAGACGCAAGGGACTTAAAATCCCTCGGGAGAAATCCCGTACCGGTTCAAGTCCGGTTCCCGGCACTGAGAACTTCATCAGGGTGTCCAGACGTAGCACGCGTCGGGCACCCTGTTTTTTTGCCGAATTTAATTTGAAACAGGCTGTTCCGAAATCCCGCATCGCGCGGGGCGAGGTTGAGCATGGGCAAGTTCAAAAAAGTTGATACGGGCTACAACTTTCCCGAATTGGACAGGGAAATGCTCGCGCTTTGGAAGGAGCGCGACGTATTCGCGCGCAGTATAGCCAAAGAAGCGCCCAAGGGAAAGTATTTGTTCTACGAAGGCCCGCCGACCGCGAACAACAGCCCGCACATCGGAAATATGCTCACCAGGATTTTGAAAGACCTGTTTCCCCGCTTTCGCACGATGCAGGGCTTTCACGTCAAGCGCAAAGGCGGCTGGGACTGCCATGGCCTGCCCGTCGAAATCGAAATGGAAAAGCGTCTCGGCCTCACCGAGAAAAACGAAATCGAGTCGCTCAAGCCCACGCGCGAGGAATCCATCGCGTTTTTCAACGACAAGTGCAGGGAAAGCGTGCTCGAATACGTTGACGACTGGGTGGAGCAGACTCACCGCATCGGATTCTGGCTGGATACTGCCGACGCGTATTTCACCATGGACAACAAGTACATCGAGTCCGTTTGGTGGATACTTTCGCGGATGTTCGCGCGCGGCCTCCTATACAAGGGGCACAAGATACTTCCATATTGCCCGCTTTGCGGAACCACTCTGTCAAGCCACGAAGTCGCGCAGAATTACCAGGAAGTGAAGGATCCGTCCGTAACGGTGCGGATGCGAATCAAGCCCGGCCAATCATTCGGCGGATTCACCGCGGACGACGCGACGAGCTTCCTCGTTTGGACTACGACGCCGTGGACGCTTTTATCCAACGTCGCGGTCTGCGTGCATCCGGAAGTCACTTATGTCGCAATAGAGCATGAGGACGCGAAGGCGGGCAAGGAAAGGCTCGTTCTCGCGAAGCCCCTCCTGGCCGCTTATGCTTTGGAAAACGCCCCTGTGCTGGCGGAGTTCCCCGGCGCGGCGCTTGAGCGCGTGGAGTACACGCCGCTTTATCCGGATCTCGGCACGCAGGGCAAAGACTGCTGGTACGCGACGCTGGGCGAATTCGTGACGACGGAGGACGGCACGGGCATCGTCCACATCGCGCCCGCGTTCGGCGAAGACGACTACAAAATCGGATTGAAATACGACCTGCCGGTGAATTGCGCGGTGCGGCTGGACGGCGGGCTTGTGCCCGAAGTCGAGGCCAACCACGAGTCATGGAAAGGCAAGCTGATAAAAAACTTCGGCCAGGGCGAAGGCGTCGATCCGGACGTCATCACCGACCTCAAGTACCGCGGCCTTCTGTTCAAGAGCGAGAAGTACGCGCACCAGTATCCTTACTGCTGGCGACACGACACGCCGCTTATCTATTACGCGATCGACAGCTGGTTTTTCAAGACGACCGCGATAAAGGACGAACTCGTCGCGGCGAACAAGCGCGTCGAATGGCGGCCCGAGCATGTACGCGACGGCCGGATGGGCAACTGGCTGGAAGGCGTTATCGACTGGGCGGTATCGCGCAACCGTTACTGGGGAACCCCGCTTCCGATCTGGATAAACGACAAGACCGGCGAGATGCGCTGCTTCGGAAGCTACGCGGAGCTGTTCGACGCGGCGGGCATATCCGCACCCGCGGATTTCTACGATCTCGCGCAATTCAATCCGCACCGCCCGTACATAGACAAAATCGAATGGAGCGACGGAAACGGCGGAACCTGGCGCCGCGTCCCTGAAGTCATAGACTGCTGGTTCGACGCGGGCTCGATGCCGTACGCGCAGGTGCATTTCCCGTTCGAGCGGGACAAGTTTCCGCTGACCGACTGGTGGCCTGCGAGTTTCATCTCGGAAGGGATAGACCAGACGCGCGGATGGTTTTTCACGCTGCAAGTTATCGGCACGTTTCTAGCGAACGATCCGGAATTTCAAAAGCTCGCTGCGGAAACTGGCGACAAATCGGTGGTGGACGAGCGGCCGCCCGCTTACCGCGTCTGCATCGCGAACGGACACGTCCTCGACGAGCAGGGACGAAAAATGAGCAAGCGGCTCGGCAACGTCGTCAACCTGATGGACGTCGCGGAGCGCCAGGGCGCGGACGCCGCGCGCTGGTACTTCTTCCAGGCCCAGCCGCTCGGACCGATTCGGTTCTTCGACCGCGCCGTGCGCGAAAGCCAGCAGCAGTTTTTGATCCCGCTGTACAACGTGTACAGCTTTTTCACGATCTACGCGAACATAGACGATTTCGATCCCGTGGAGCACCGCGTTTCGGACGGCGATTTGTCGCTTCTCGACCGGTGGATCCGCGGCCGGTTCGCGCACACCGCGAAAAAAGTCACCGATTTCCTTGAAGGCTATCACATCACCGATTGCACCCAGGTGCTTGTCGAGTTCGTGGATCACCTGTCGAATTGGTATCTGCGCCGCAGCCGCCGCCGGTTCTGGCAAAGCGAAAAAAACGCGGACAAATGGGCGGCGTACTCGACGCTGTACGAAATCCTGGTCGGAATGGCAAGGCTTTGCGCGCCGTTCATCCCGTTTTTGGCGGAATCCATATATCAAAATCTTGCGGCAGGCAAACTGCCGGGCGCGCTCGACAGCGTGCATCTCGAAACCTGGCCCGAACCGGACCTTGCGCGCGTGGACGAGGCGCTTGACGCGGACATGCACGACGTGCTGCTCGCGGTAAATCTCGGACGCAGCGCGCGCGCGGTGGGCAAGGTGAAAATCCGCCAGCCGCTTTCCGCGGCGACGATGGTCAGCACGGATGCTGGCAAGCTTGCGCGGCTGGAAAGATATTCGGAAATAATCGCGGAAGAATTGAACGTCAAAGAAATCCGGTTCGCGAGCGATTCCGCGCATTTCGTCGAGAAGCGCGCAAAGCTCAATTTCCCTGTCGCGGGGCCGCGCCTTGGCAAGCTTTTGCCGAAGGCGAAAGCCGCCGTCGAATCCCTGGAAGACGTTTCATCCTTTGTATCCGCATTGGAACGCGACGGAAAGGCGGAAGTGACGGTTGACGGCGCGCCGCTGGAAATACTCGCGAGCGAAGTGGATGTGCAGATAATCCAGCAGGAGGGCACGGCCTGCCAGGCCGCGGAAGACCTCCTCGTCGTCCTCGACACGCACATAACGCCGGAGCTTCTGGCGGAAGGGCGCGCGCGGGAGCTGGTCAACCGCATCCAGACTCGGCGCAAGGAGCTGGATTTGAATTACGAGGCGCGCGTATATCTGAAGCTGGCATTGCCGCCCGAGCTTGCGAACGATTTGCGCGCGCATAAGGATTATATTTGCGCTGAAGTATTGGCCACCGATTGGAAAGAAGAACCATCGCTTTCAGGCGAATACGCGGTTGACACGGAAATAGACGGATATCCGCTTAGCTTTATGATTGGAACCGTCTAAGCTTTACAGCCTGGCGCTACAATACTGCCCGTGGGCGTGCGTTGGGGATTCATCGTGCTTGCGGTCCTCGTCGTCATCGGCGGCATCGGCGGCGCGGTCTGGCGGCTGATTTCGGGAGTCACCTCGGTGCCCGGCCAGATGCAGCGCATCGTGATTCCGGGCGAAGGCGAATTCCATGCGGCCGAGCCGGGCGTGTACACGATATTCCACGAATACAAGAGCTTTGTGGACGGCAAATATTATTCGAGCGGGCTGGAGCTGTACGGCCTTGACGTAAAAGTGACCGGCCCGGGCGGCGAGGAAGTGCCGGTGAAGCCTTCGCAAATGTCCGGCAACTACAGTGTCGGCGCGTTTTCCGGGAACGCGATATTCACTTTCGACGCGGCGCAGCCGGGCGGATACAAAATATCTGCGCTTGCCGGGAACGAGCCGGAAGACGGCCACTCCGACGAGCCGGCGGATGGCGCGGATTCCTCCGGTTCCGCAGCCGCGCATCCCGCCACGGTCCTTGCGATCGGCAAGGATTTCACGGGCAAAATCCTGGGCACCGTTTTCGGCACGCTTGGACTTGTATTCGGCGGCCTGATACTAGGCGCGGTGTTTATGTTGCTTGCGTTTTTAAGATTCGGACGCTCAAAGTCCTGAAAATTATAGGCGCAATCCCATTTCTTTTATAAGAAACCGACATTCTATTTTTTTTATTTCGTTTCCAAATTAATGTAATACGATTCGCTTCCCACATCCCCCGTGCTAAAATACCGCCGCGCAGCGCATATCGCGGCGCGGATTCCGGCAAGGACGCCCGATGGACTTCGATTTCACAACGCTGGAAGTTGACGATTCGCCTCCGGTGGCCCACATCTGGCTGAACCGGCCCGACCGGCACAACGCGTTCAACGCCACCGTGATAGAAGAGCTGACGCACGCCTTCATAGCGCTCGGAATCAACCCGGACGTGCGCACGATCATCCTCGGCGGAACCGGCCGTTCTTTCTCCGCGGGAGCAGACCTGGACTGGATGGCGCAGTCCGCCGAATTGGACAAGGAGGCGAACATGGAGGAGACGCTCAAGATGGCGCGGATGTACTCCTCCATTTTCCGCTGCCCAAAGCCGGTTATCGCCCGCGTCCACGGCGCGGCGCTCGGCGGCGGGATGGGACTTGTCGCCGCCTGCGACATCGCCGTCGCCAGCGAGCGCGCGCTGTTCGGATTCACCGAAGTGCGCCTCGGCATCGCGCCCAGCGTAATCTCCCCGTTCGTGATTTACAAGATCGGCGCGGCCGCGGCGCACCGCTATTTCCTCACGGGAGAGCGGTTCGATGCGGAAGAAGCGATGCGGATCGGCCTCGTCGCGTCCGTCCAGCCGCCGGAGGCGCTGGATACCGCGATTTCCAAAATCGCCAACGAGCTTTGCCAGGGCGCGCCGGACGCGCAGGCGCAGATCAAATGGCTGATCGCGCGCGTTGCGGACTTCAAGCCCGAGGATTTCGAAAGCTACACCGCCGAGCTTATCGCGGCGATGCGCGCAAGCGACGAAGGCCAGGAGGGACTGCGGTCGTTCCTGGCGCGTTCCAAGCCTCCGTGGGTCGAGGCCCGGCCAGCCGCGGACACGGTGGATACCGAAGTTTAGGAGCAGCGATGATCAGGGAGATCGAAGCGTCGAAAATTACCGAATGCGTGGAGCGGCTGTGCCGGGAGGCGGCGTTTTACCTGCCGGAGGACGTGAAGGCGCGTTTCCGCGAAATGCAGGCGAACGAGGAAAGCCCGGTCGGCAGGCTCGTGATGGAGCAGCTTCTGGCGAACGCGGAAATCGCGGCCAACGAGCAGGTTCCGATGTGCCAGGACACGGGGCTTGCGGTCGTCTTCGTCGAGTGGGGGCAGGACTGCCACCTGTCGGGCGCGACGCTGCAGGAGGCCGTGGACGAGGGCGTGCGCCGGGCGTACAAGGACAACTTCCTGCGCAAGAGCGTCTATTCGCATCCGTACAGGCGCGACAAGAACACGGGCGACAACACGCCCGCGATAGTGCACCTGAAAATGGTCGCGGGCGACAAAGTGAAAATCACGCTCGCGGCTAAGGGCGGCGGAAGCGAGAACATGAGCGCGGTGGCGATGATGAAGCCGGCGGACGGCGTGGAAGGCGTCAAGCGGTTCGTCGTCGAGCAGGTTAAGAAAGCGGGCTCGAACCCCTGCCCGCCGATAATCGTCGGCGTCGGGATCGGCGGCAACTTCGAGCGCGTGGCGCAGCTTGCGAAAGAATCCCTCCTTTGCCCGCTCGACGAGGCCAATCCCGACCCGGAGCTTGCGGCGCTGGAAGCCGAATTGCTGGAACTCGTGAACAAAACCGGCGTAGGGCCGGGCGGCCTGGGCGGGACGCAGACCGCCGCCGCGGTCAAGGTGAAAATGGCGCCCTGCCACATCGCGAGCTTCCCCGTCGCGGTGAACATCCAATGCAACGCCGCACGGCATAAGGAGGGGGAGGTGTGAGGATTTGAGTTGGTTTTCACTTGGACATATAGACCGCATTGAATATATTTCAGTTGGAGCGGCATTTCTCTCCGTTGTAGCATTAGCTTTTCTTGGAGTTTGGCTTTGGTTTTTTGATCATAATAATGACGGCTCATGGTCGTATAGTCTCCTGCCAAAACAGATTTGGCCCAAAGGACTTAAACACCTAATATTGAGTTCGACACTGGATTTACTCGCGCTCTCCATTTCATTCTCATTGTTTTTGTGCGTAGGTCCGGGTGGCGTGGTTTTTTTTCTTGCTGGAATATTAACCTCATGGTGCTTTGCAACGACGCATTACCCGTATCGCACAAACTACAACCCAGAATCCGATTGCGATTTGGAAGAACGAGAAATTGATGTTCTTTCATTTCGAATACGAGTTATAATACGCCTGATTGTCTTTGCGTGCTTGGGCTATATTGCGTTCCAATTTTTCATAGACACTCCTATTTACTAGCTATACCCTAATTCGATTGTAAATACGGGCGGCTGCCAGCCGCCCCTACAGCTGAAATGTTGGTCTGAGCCCTCGCGCAATACTCCTCATCCTTATCCACCCCCACATATCCCCGCCGCAGTTTCGCCGCGGCGATGCATGTCGTCCCGCTTCCGCAGAACGGATCGAGGACGATATCCGGCGCGGCGATTAGCTTCTTGGATTGACTCGATTCGCATGGACCGCCGTGCGCGGAGGCGGAAATGTCCGAATACACGCCCGGAAACGTGTACAGCTTGATCAGCCTTGCCGGAAGTTCCTCCGGGAACGGCGCGGGATGCCCCGCCCGCTTTGCGCTGACCGTCGGGAACCGCCAGACCGATTTCGTGTATTCGGTGAATTCCTCGGATGAGATGCCGAATCCGCCGGCGGCGGAAATCGCCGCGGCGTCACCTTCCCGCGGCTCCGAAACTTTGCCTTCAACCGGTTCTGCCGTTGCGTCCCTGCGGCTCGATTGCGGGCGCACGCATTGCGCCCCTACGAGTACATCTCCGCGCCTCTGTGCCTTTGCGGTTCGTTCTTCCTCTCTGCTCCCCTGCGCCTCTGTGGTTTGCAATTGCGGCCGCGCGTCCCGCCGGTACTTCCCCTTGCTGAACACCAGGATGTACTCGTGCACGTCGCGCAGCGTCGGATTCGTAGGCGACCGGAAGCTGCCCCACGCGCAGCTTACGCCGCTGGATGCGCTTTTGTCCCAGATTATCTCGCCGCGCATCAGCAACCCCAAATCGTGCGTGCAAATTTGGCCGATGTAATGGTGCAGCGGGATGTACGGCTTGCGGCCCACGCCGGCGACGTTTATGCACATCCGCCCGCCGGGGATTAGCACCCGTTTGGTTTCCGCGAAGACGGCGGCTAGCAGGTCGAGGTATTCCTTTAGCGTCAGGTCGGCGTCGTAGTCCTTGCTCACGTTGTAAGGCGGCGAGGTGACCATCAGAGCGATGGAGTTGTCGGGGATGAAACTCATGTCGCGGCTGTCGGCGCAGTAGATTTTGTTCGCCCAGGGGGGGATTTCCGCGGGCGGCGGCGGCTCTACGGCATCCTTATCCTCCTTGGGCAGCCCTTCGTAAAGCCTGGATTTGTAAAACTTGGATGCGTCGTGCGACTCCCGCTTGGAGACTCCGAATCCGCTTGTTTTGGTGCCGCGCTTGGCCGATTCCCGCTTCGCCATCGCGCGCATTCTACCGCGCCGCGCGCGCGGGAGGCAAGGGAGGAGAGGAGTTCAGAAAAGCTGCAAGCTGAATTTCAGCGCCTTGTCGACTTCGCGCATCCGGCTATCGCCCAGTTTTCCCAAAGCCTCCCCCATCAATCTCTCGGAGTCTATCGACCTCAGATGAAAGCACATGAACACGGTTTCGCGGCTTAGCCCGCCTTAGCCTGCAGGCACGCGGAAATTGAATTCGAAATCCTGCTTGATCCTGCCAGAAGAAGTCCCCAATGCAACCGTGACAACTAATGGCCTGCTGTTAATAGAGTCGGCGGAAACGACGAGCACGGGCCGGATGCCCTTCTGCTCCCTGCCAACAACTGGATCAATGTCTGCGAAGTAAATCTGTCCACGCCGGATCAAACTCAATCTCCTCTCCTTCCAGAAGCCCGCCGGAACAATCCTTGTTTATCAAGCTAAGCTCTTCGCGGATACCGGGGTCAGCGGACATTCTTTCCGCCTCGCTGTCCAAATGCTCCTTAATTAGGTGGCGCGCGCATGATTCTACCGCGGCAGTAACAAGTTGCGACCATGAAAACGAGCCGCGCTTGAGCGCCGCTTCCTCAAGAAGATTCTGCGCATTTGTTTCCACTTCCACAATTGTGGCTTTTGAACCGGTCATCAGAACAATTATACCCGCAAAACCGCAGCTCCGCGCTACATATTCCTCCTGTATTTCCCCCCGACCTCGTACAGCAGGTTCGTGATTTCGCCCAGCGAGCAGTACTTGACCGTCTCCATAAGCTCGCCGAAGATGTTGCCTCCGGTGAGCGCCACTTCGCGCAGCCGCGCCAGCGCGGCTGTGCTTTTGTCCGCGTTCCGCGCCTGGAACGCGCGCAGGTTATTAAGCTGCTCCGCCTTCTCCTCCTCGGTCGAGCGTATCAGCGGCGGCGTGTCGGGACGCCAGTCGGGGGCAAGCGTCGCCGGATCCTGAAACGTGTTGACTCCGATTATCGGATACTGTCCGCTGTGCTTCAGCTCCTCGTAGTAAAGCGACTCCTCCTGGATGCGCCCGCGCTGGAATTGCAGCTCCATCGCGCCAAGCACACCCCCCCTCTCCGAAATCTGGTTGAAAAGATCCAGCACCGCTTCCTCGACCAGATTGGTCAGCTCTTCAATGATGAAGCTGCCCTGCGACGCGTTCTCGCACTTGACCAGCCCGAACTCCCGGTTGACGATCATCTGGATTGCCAGCGCGCGGCGCACGCTTTCCTCCGTGGGCGTCGTAATCGCCTCGTCGTACGCGTTCGTGTGCAGGCTCTGCGCGTTGTCGTAAATCGCCAGCAGCGCCTGAAGCGTGGTGCGGATGTCGTTGAACGAAATCTCCTGCGCGTGCAGGCTGCGCCCGCTCGTCTGGATGTGGTACTTGAGCATCTGCGCGCGCTCGTCGGCGCCGTACAGATCGCGCAGCGCGATCGCCCATATCCGCCGCGCGACCCTTCCGATTACCGCGTACTCCGCCTCCATCCCGTTCGAGAAAAAGAACGACAGATTCGGCCCGAACGCGTTGACGTCCATTCCGCGCGCCCGGTAATATTCCACATATGTGAATCCATTCGCCAGCGTGAACGCAAGCTGGCTGATGGGATTCGCGCCGGCCTCCGCGATGTGATAGCCGGAAATAGACACGCTGTAAAAGTTGCGGATGTTGTTGTCGATGAAATACTGCTGGATGTCCCCCATCATCTTGAGCGCGAATTCGGTGGAAAAAATGCATGTGTTTTGGCCCTGGTCTTCCTTCAGAATATCCGCCTGCACCGTTCCGCGCACGTTCGACAGCACTGCGGCCTTTATTTCCGCGTATTCCTCGTCCGACGGCGCCCTACCCTTTTCAGCCCTGAACTTATCAACCTGCTGGTCGATCGCGGTGTTGAAAAACATGGCGAGGATCATCGGCGCCGGCCCGTTTATGGTCATGCTCACGCTCGTGAGAGGATTGCACAGGTCGAATCCCGCGTACAGCTTTTTCATGTCGTCCAGCGTGCATACCGAGACTCCGCTGTTGCCTATCTTGCCGTAAATGTCGGGCCGCTTTGCGGGGTCTTCGCCGTACAGAGTGACGGAATCGAACGCCGTCGAAAGCCGCTTGGCTTCGTACGCGCTCGAAAGAAAATGGAAGCGTTTGTTCGTCCGCTCCGGCGTGCCTTCGCCGGCGAACATCCGAGTCGGATCCTCGTACGTGCGCTTGAACGGAAACACCCCGGCGGTAAACGGAAACCTGCCCGGCACGTTTTCCAGAAGCATCCACTGAAGCATATCCCCCCAGCTCCTGTACTTCGGCAGGATCACCTTCGGGATTTTCGTATGCGACAGCGACTCGCTCCACAGGGGGACGCGGATTTCCTTTCCGCGCACTTTGTATACGAATTCGTCGCCGGAATAATCCCGATAAAGCTCCGGCGTCTCCGCGAGCATTTTCCTGCACCGCGGGTCCAGCCTCGCCGTATGCTTCGCCCACTCCGCGCGCAAATCGGAAATCGCGTCGCTTGCCGGCGCGGGCGCGTCCGCGGGATAATCCGCGAGCCTGCACGGAACGTCATCGCCCAAAATCGATAGTGCGGCCCAGATTCCGTAAAGCGCGTCGGCGATGTCGGCCTGCTCCTTCGCCCAAGCCTTGTAACCGCGCACGGTCTGCGCGATTTCGGTCAGGTAATTGACGCGTTCCGGCGGAATGATCGCGCGCCGGTCGGGCATCCCCTGCGGCGCGACTTTCGCCAGCACCGATTCCCAATTCAGATTTCCTTTCGCGTTAAGCTCGCTTACGAGCCTGGCGTACAGCGCGTTGACGCCCTTGTCGTTGAACTGGCTGGCTATTGTCGGAAAAACCGGCATTTCCTCCGGTTTCTTGTCGAACGCCCCCTTGTTGCGCTGCACCTGCTTGCGCACGTCGCGAAGCGCGTCCTCCCCTCCCCTGCGCTCGAATTTGTTGATGACGACGATGTCGGCGAAATCGAGCATGTCGATTTTTTCCAGCTGGCTGGCCGCGCCGTATTCCGACGTCATCACGTACAGCGTCAAATCCGCGATGTCCACGATCGAAGAATCGCCCTGCCCTATTCCGCTCGTCTCGACAATGACGAGATCGAATCCCGCGGCCTTGCAGACCAGTATGGCTTCGCGTATCGCGCGCGATAGCTCGCTCTGGCTGCCGCGCGTCGCCATGCTGCGCATATACACGCGGCCGTCGAATATCGCGTTCATCCGGATGCGGTCGCCCAACAGCGCCCCCCCCGTTTTGCGGCGGCTGGGATCCACTGTTATGACCGCGATGTTTTTGTCTTTGAAATCGCCCAGGAACCGAAGAACAAGCTCGTCCGTCAAGCTGGACTTGCCGGAGCCTCCCGTGCCCGTGATTCCGACGACGGGAATCATCCCCTTCGCGGCTTCGTTCCCCTGGGCTTTTTCGATTAGTTTCGCCGTAAGCTCCTCTCCGATGCCTTCGCCGCGCTCGCCGCACTCCTCCGCATGCGAGATTATCGCTGCCACCGCGCCGACGTTCGTCACCGACAATTCCGCAAGCACCGCTTCCGGCCGCGGCACTGGCGCCTCCGCGCATTCCTTCACGATGAAGTCGATCATGCCCCTCAATCCCATCCGCCTTCCGTCTTCGGGACTGAATATGCGCGCTATCCCGTACGCGTGAAGCTCGTCTATTTCCTCGGGGACTATTACCCCCCCGCCTCCGCCGTAGATGCGGATGTGGCCCGCGCCCCGCTCCCGAAGCATGTCGTACATATACTTGAAGAATTCCAGGTGGCCGCCCTGGTAGCTCGACACCGCTATCGCCTGCGCGTCTTCCTCGATTGCGCTCTCCACGATTTCCTGCACGCTGCGGTTGTGCCCGAGATGTATCACCTCCGCGCCCGCGGCCTGCAGCAGCCGCCGGATGACGTTTATCGCCGCATCGTGGCCGTCGAACAGGCTTGCGGCGGTGACGACGCGCAGCTTGCTGCGCACTTCACATTTGACGCTCGATTCCATATCGCTCCTTGAAACGCGTAAACGGCGCAAAACCGCCGGAAGGGAGGCACGTCGGCCTCGATCGTAGTATTATACAGGCCGGTTTGAGCTGCAACCACTGCACTTTCGAGCGGAGGTCTTTGTGAATCAGGAAGCTCTACACCGGGTGCCGTCCATTCAGCCGCTGTGTGAATTTCTCGGCAAGGATCCGGCCGATTTTCACAAGGCCGACCTCGTCCGCTATTGCGCCGCGAAGCAGATCCGGCGGCTCATTCTCCGCTACATCGCTCTCGACGGGCGCATCCGCGAGCTGATCTGCCCGATATCGGACGAAAATTACCTTTACAAGCTGCTCGCGTTCGGCGAGCGGGTGGACGGCTCCAGCCTGTTTCCCGGTCTATTCGCGCACACTTCGAGCGACCTTTACGTGGTTCCCGTTTACGAGACCGCGTTCCAGGATCCGTTCGATCCCGCGGCGCTTTCCGTAATCTGCCGGTTTTTCGGCAAGGACGGACTTCCCGCGCGGGAAACTCCCGAAGAGGCGCTGCGCTCCGCATTCGAACGGCTCAAGGCCGCAACCGGATTCGAGCTGTGGGCGATGGGGGAGATGGAGTATTACCTGATTCTGGACAAAAAAGACGACAGGTTCACCGGGCTAACCCAGCGCAACTACCATCAAAGCTCGCCTTTTTCGCACGGCGGCGCGATCCTGCGCGACGTCATCGACAAGCTCTCGGCGATTTCGGGAGCGGTCAAGTACGGACACGGCGAGGTCGGCTACCTGGACTGCATCGAAAGCCAGGATCCCGAACTCGACGGCAAGCGCGTGGAGCAGCAGGAAGTCGAGCTTCTGCCCCGCCCCGCGCCCGCCGCGGCCGTCCTGACGACGCTCGCGACGTGGACGATCCGCAACTGCGCCAACCTTGCCGGCGCAAGCGCCACGTTCGCGCCGAAACTCGACCCCCGGCTTGCGGGAAGCGGGATGCACCTGCACCTCGCGCTCGTCAGAAACGGCATAAACGTGATGGACGACGGCGCGGGCGGGCTTTCGGACGTCGCCGTTAAAATGATCGGCGGGCTTTTGAAGCATGCCGACCTGCTCGTCGCGCTGGGAAACACCGTCGCAAGCTCGTTCCTGCGGCTGGGCAGCGGGATGGAAACGCCGATGTCGGTTTGCTGGAGCGCCTACAACCGGGAAGCGATGATCCGCGTTCCTCTGGGATGGCAAGGAGCCGAATCCATGGAGCATGCGGCCAATCCGTTCGAGCCTCTTCCTGCTCCCATGTCGGAGCCGAGACAGACCGTGGAGCTTCGCAGCCCGGACGCGAGCGCGTTCACGTTCCTGCTTCTTACGGCGATTTGCCGCGCCGCGGAGGACGGACTGACCGGCCCGGACAGCACGGCGCTTGCGATGAAGCTTCGCGTAACGCCCGATGGGAATCCGGGGACGCGCAACGATTCCGGGCTGCCGAAGCTTCCGACCTGCTGCGCGGACGGCGCGGCGGCGCTTTCCAAGAACCGCTCGTTCCTGGAGGACGGCGGCGTAGTCTGCCCGGCGCTGATAGACCACGCCGTAAGGAAGCTCGAATCGGAGCGGGACAGGGAACTGCCCGAGGAGCTTTCGAGGCTGCCGCGGAAACAGCGTGAGCTGTTGACGCGCAGGATAATGCACAAGGATCTGCACAAGCATTAGGGGCGCACGGCCTCCCCGCCGTTTGCGGAACCCAAAAGGGGCGGGCGGCGGCTCGCCCGCATCGAACCCATAAAACTCCACCTTTACCTCTCCTTTTGCTTCTTTCAAATCCAGAAACAGGCTCCCCGTGATCCTTGCGTCGTATTCAAGTATCTTCTGCAAAAGCCTCTCCCTTCTTCCTCCAAACCATTTTGCCAGCCAGACCAATGCTTCAAGAATCTCTTCCTTCTTGGCCATCTTTATCACCTCCTTTGGGCCAAAAACAAAAAAGCCCTGCCTCAGAAGCAAAAGACAGGGCCAAGGACAAAAACTGCACTGCACTGGGGAAAACCAAACCTGCCTAACTCAAATCACCATCTCCTTTCTTTGGAATGAAGAATACAAAGGGGGGTGGGCATGACCTGAAGATCAAAGACCAACAAACCCATCCACATGCCCTGGAATTCTGCAAGGAAAATCTGCCATTTATGGGCCAATCCATAGACTGCAATTCAAAGGCTGGAACCTGGACTTATATGAATTAAGGAAAGGGAATTAAGGGAAATTGGGGCTGGGGATGCAACACGGGGGAGATATCTAGGAGGGGGCATAAAGGCTGATGGATAAAGGGATAAGGAAGGCACGGATAACTCTAAAGCATGAAAAAGACTCATAACCTACCATGGGATTCTTGTTGTCCCTTCCTGTTTTGAAAATCAGGTTGATCCTGGGATAGATTTTCTTCTTCATTGCTCCAATCCTTAAACGCATCTACCCAGCCTTTTCTCGATTTCATAGGCTTGGTTGGCTCAGGGGGAGTTGGGATGGATGGAGGCAAGCCTGGGGGTAAGGGCCATTTCATTCCCCCTTGCCTGAAAACCTTATTATACGTCAGACATGAAGGCTAGTTGTACATCTTACAGGTCATTAATATTTATCCTTGTGCAAATTACCTGCTGCGCGTCACTGTCATGATTCACCGTTGTAACAACATATAAGTTTTCATCTGATATTCCGTAACAAAATGGCTCTGGATCGGAAATCCAATTCTCGTATTTATCCAAAAGCATTGACCTCAATGGAATAATCGTCATCACTTGCTTGGTAGGTTCCACCTTTACCAAACGCCACGGACCTCCCAGCAATATTACATTACCAACTCTTTTGGCCATAATTGTATTGCGGACAATTTGAGTTGCCTTGTCAGGTATAATCCAGCCCTTTCTTAAATATGTCAATTCATCTTCGATGGGCCAACTAAACTTCAAGTTCGATAATTTGATTTTAATAACTTTTGATGATATCCATTCGCCGTCTGTTAGGCTGTATGTTTGCAAGATTAATGGTTCTATGTCGGAACCAGGGAGTAGCGCAACGTCAACCACTGTTTTTTCATCACCTGAAGATATACTAATGGCGGGAGCCTTTCGATAACTTGCCATTTCAGCATGTGACAAAAGAGGATATCCCAATTTAATTGCCTCTATGTCATCTTGGGAATTGAGACTTGACAGGATATCAAAATTACCAGCACTAATATTTCGAAACACCATTAATATACTTCCACTATTCCTAATCATGTATACCGACTCTGGTTGGCTTATCGGAACTTGCACAATATCTTCCATGTTGCCAATTGAATAAATTGAGTTATTGGAAATCCTTTTTATGAGTCCAGTGGCCTTGTCCAAAAAATACCAATCATTGTTAAACCTTGTTATGCTGTTTGCTGCTGAAACGGGCCGGGTATCGCTAGGCAAATGCAAAAACAAGGTTTCGATAGGGGCAATATCACAATTATTGTTCTTTGATGCCGGTATTTGATACTCTGAGATGCAGTAAGCATGGCCTGGCCCATTTGCATCGCCCCTCGTATGGCCGTGAAGCAAAGTTGTAACTATCACCCCCGATGAATTCGTTGCAGTTGACAAAATAAAATTGGAAAAGGATGCAGGAAGTATTCTCGGTATTTTAATTTCGTCAGCGCTAGGCATTATCAAAGAAAACTGATCAATGGCTACACTCCCCCTACAGGGGGCTGCATTATATATAAGCAATACGGATAGTAGAAAAACAAAGGCACTCAAAAAACCATGTTTCATATGTAATGTCGATTGCAAATTAGCCCCCTGAAGTTCCGGCGATATCTTCAATAATTGACTTGATGAGATCCATGCAGGCGTTCATCGCACCGCCAACTTGTACAACTAGCCTTCATGTCTGACGTATAATAGGTTTTCAGGCAAGGAGGTATGGAATGGCAGAAGCAGCGGTGAAGGCGAAGGCGAAGGTTGGATCCA